>JAYVAS010000385.1:0-4953 GCA_043750895.1 Pseudomonadota bacterium | reverse complement strand
CCCGAGACGAAGCGCCCCTTCTGGCGGGCCATCTCGTTGGCGTCCTTCTTCCCCATCGCCCGCCGCAGCAGGTCGGCGTCCCCGAGCGAGTAGCCCGCGAGCACCTGGGCGACCTGCATGACCTGTTCCTGGTACACGATGGTGCCGTAGGTGGGCTCCAGGATCTCGCGCAGCTCGGGGAACAGGTAGGTCACCTCCTTGCGGCCGTGTTTGCGGTCGATGAAGTCGTCGACCATGCCCGAGGACAGCGGGCCGGGCCGGTACAGGGCGACGAGCGCCACCAGGTCGTCGATGTTCGAGGGGCGCAGCCGGGTGAGCAGCTCCCGCATGCCCGAGGACTCCACCTGGAACACCCCCAGGCCGTCGCCCGCCTGGAGCAGCTTCCAGGTGCGGAGGTCGTCCACGGGGATGAGCCCGATGTCGATGGCCTCGCCGGTGTTCCGCTGCACCATCGTCACCGCGTCGCGGATCTGATCCAGCGTCTTGAGACCGAGGAAGTCGAACTTGATGAGGCCGATCGACTCGGCCGACTTCATGTCGTACTGGACGACCGGTCCGCCCTCGGGCCCGTCCCGGTACAGCGGAGCGAGGCTGATCAGCGGCCGGTCGGCGATGACCACCCCAGCGGCGTGCACCCCCGTCTGCCGGCAGATGCCCTCGATCCCCTTGGCGAGCTCGCACACCCGGCGCACTTTGGGATCGGAGGCGCACAGCTCGGCGAGCCGCGGCTCCTCGGCCAGCGCCTCCTTGATGGTGATGTTGAGGCGCGCCGGGACCAGCTTGGTGATGCGGTCCGACTCCTGGAACGAGAGGTCGCACACCCGCGCGACGTCCTTGAGCGCCGCCTTGGCCTGGAGCTTCCCGTAGGTGATGATCTGCGAGACGAGGTCGGCGCCGTACTTGTCGCGCACGTGCCCGATCACCTCCTCTCGACGGTCCTGGGCGAAGTCGACGTCGATGTCGGGCATCGACACCCGCTCGGGGTTCAGGAAGCGCTCGAAGAGCAGGACGTAGCGGACCGGGTCGATGTCGGTGATGCGCATCGCGTAGGTCACGAGCGAGCCCGCCGCCGAACCGCGGCCGGGCCCGACGGGGATGCCACGATCCTTCGCCCAGTTGATGAACTCCGCCACGATGAGCAGGTAGGCGGCGAAGCCCATCTTCTCGATCATGGTGAGCTCGCTCTCCAGCCGCTCGTGGTACCGGGGGTGCAGCTCCGGCTCGACGTGCTTGAGGCGATGCACGAGCCCTTGCCGCGCAAACCAGCAGAAGAAGCCGTTCAAGGTCCCGGCGCCGGCCGGCCGCGGGGAGTCCCGGGTGACACCGAAGTCCATCGGCGGAGGGAAGGCGTCGACGAAGAAGCGCCAGTTGGCGTCGGTGTCGTCCGGGTCGGGAGGGTTCGACGAGGGGAAGTAGTAGACCCCGGACTTGAAGGCGTAGGTGGTCCGCGCGGCGATGGCCTCCGCCCGGTCGATGGCGTCCCCGTCGTCGGGGTACAGGGCGCGCAGGTCCGCTTCGGTCTTGAGGTAGAGCTGGTCGGTGTGGGGGCGGGGCCGCTTGGGGTCGTTGAGCGACGCGCCCTGGGCGATGGCGTTGAGCACGTCGAGCAGCACGGCGTCGGTGGGCTCGACGTAGCGCACGTCGTTGGTGACCACGGTGGCGAGACCGGCGCGGCGCGCCTCGGCGCGCACCCGGTCGAGGTGGGCGGCCGAGCCGTCGGTGCCAGCATCGGCGAGCTCGCAGTACAGCCGGTCCTCGCCGAACAGGTGGGCGAGGCGATCGATCCGCGCCGGCGTCGCCTCGTCGGCGCGGATGGCCCCCAGTTCGGAGCCGGTGAGGCAGATCAGGCCCTCATGGTGCGCCTCGAGGAGGTCCCAGTCGATGCGCGGCCGAAAGTAGATGCCGTCGAAGATCGCACGGGTGATGAGCCGGCACACGTTCTCGTAGCCCCGGGCGTCCTCCACGAGGAGCACGATCTGGAAGGCCTGATCGAGCTTGCCTTCCCGGGCGGCGATGCCGCGGGGATCGAGCCAGAGCTCGGTCCCGAACACCGGATGCAGCTTGGCGTCCTTGCACGCCTTGTACAGCTCCACCGCCCCGTAGAGGTTGGCGGTGTCCGTCAGCGCGAGCGACCCCTGCCCCGCCGCCTTCGCAGCGGCGACCAGCTCCTTGGGCGCGTTGACGCCGTTGAGGATGGAGAACTGCGAGTGGACGTGCAGGTGCGCGAAGGCCATGCGGGGGCCCGGGAGGGTCGGGCTTGTATCCTTCCGTCAGCGCCGGCGGCGGCGTCCGGCGAGCGTAAGGAGGGCGGCGGCCCAGACGGCGACGGCTCCGTTCGACGCACCGCTCGCGCAGCCGCACGCGGTGGTAGGCGTCTCCTTGCAGCAGGGCGGGTCCTGGTTCCCGTCCGCGGTGTCGGTGTCGGTGTCGGTGTCGGTGGCGCCGGTGTCGTCCGTCTCGTCGGGATCGGGCTCGCCGACCGCGAAGGACAGGGTGTACTCGGCGCGGCCCATGTCGGTGGTCTCGGGGTCGAGATCGGCCGGCCCGAGGTTCACCACCGCCACCATGTACCGGTTGCCGCCGGCGAGGGGGACGTCCACCGCGTCGGTTCCGGTCACGATCGTGGCGGCCCCGCCGCCGTCGGGCCACGCGACCCCGACGACCGCCCAGCGGGTGGAGGCGTCCCCTGCGAGGTCGACCTTCAGCCACCGCTGGTCGTCCCCGGAGTTTCGGATCTCGTAGTAGTTCGCGGCCAGGTGGTAGGGAGCGTCCGTGGGCGCCACCTCGACCCCCTCGATGCTCGCCACGTCGTAGCTGCCCGACGCCGCCACCTTGGTCTCGGTCGGCCACAGGCTGCCCTCCTCGAAGTGGGCCCCGTCGTCGTCGGTGCTGGCGAACATCCGCCAGGTCGCGAACTCGAGGAACACGTCGGCGAAGGCGGCGCGGTCGCCCGCGAGCTCGCCCATCGCGTCCACGAAGTCCGGCTCGGGGCCGCGGCCACCCTGAGCGAGGTTCATCCACAGCTCGAGGAGCTTCAGCCCGTCGTTGGCGCCGTAGCGCTGCTCCACGAAGAGGCTGAAGATCACCCCGCCGTACTCATAGTAGGAGTAGTCGTTGTATGCCTTGACCTCGGCCGAGTAGCTGTCCGAGAGCACCGAGATCCAGGGCAGGGCCTGGAAGTCGTCGATGTCGATCGCGTAGAGGTTGGTGTCGTCGTAGACAAGGTCCTCCACCGCCGTCGCGGTCGACTCCCACACGAACAGCGTCTGCTCCCAGCCGTCCACCGTGTACTGGAGCGCGTGGTTGAACTCGTGGGCCACGAAGTCGGGCAGGTCCTCGTCGGTGATCCACCGGTCGTCGAGGGCGATGAAGCTGGACTGGGAGAACAAGCCGTCGGTGCTGTCGACGTCGGAGCCGGTGCCCCAGGTCCACGCCCCGCCGTAGGTGTCCTCGTTGGTGAGGTAGATGTCGTAGCGATCGTCTCCGCCCAGCCCGAAGTCGGCGGGCGGCGCCGGCCACCCCATCTGCTCGATCTCGGCCACCCACACCTCTTCGGCGACGGGGAGGAGCAGCGTCTCGGCCCGATCGGCGTCGCCGGCCTGGCGGTAGTGTACGCGGATGGGGAGCGTGGCGGAGTCGATGTAGCCGACGGTCTCGGGGCGGTAGGGGTCGGGCTCGGCGAAGCTGGCCGACGCGCGCCCGCTGTCGTGGAAGCGGGGAGTCAGGCATCGGTGACCGACCGATGCTTCGACGGGCGGGACGAACAGGAGGGTGAGGAACATGCGCTCTCCGGGGCGCGATTCTACCCCCGTCGCCTCAGCCGCGTCGACGCAACGCGGCGAGAACCCCTACCAGGACCGCCGCCAGCGACCCGGCGCCGGCCCCCGAGGCGCAGCCGCAGGGGCCGCCGGTGGTGATCAGCACGTCCTTCACCTCGAGGCTGACCCCTTCGAAGATCCGGCGACCGTCGTCCAGCGTCACGGCGTGATCGCCGAGGGGCGCGTTGGGCGCGATCGCCACCAAGGCGATGGCGTGCGTGGCGTCCACCACCTCCACCGACTCGACCACCGCGCCGTCGCCGAAGTCGACCTCGGGCGTTCCGCCGAGCGCGCCGACCCAGGTGACGGTGATCTCGACCACGTCCCCCTGGTACACCTCGGTCGGCGCGACCTCGACCAGCCGGGGCGCGTCGTCGGCCGAGGCGACCAGGAAGGCTTCGGGCGCGACCGTCTCCCCGAGCGGTCCGCCGATCACCACGTCTCGCGGGGTGCCGGCTTCGGCGTCGTCGGCGACCTCCAGGGTGAGGATGGCCCGGTCGACGTCGAGCACTTCGATGTCCCGGGTGTACACCCCGGCGCCGAAATCGGCGCTCACCTCGCCGTCGACGAGGAAGAGGTAGGCCCCGAGGAGCTCGACCCGCACCGTCTCCCCCGCGTAGGCGAAGGCGGGCTCGAGCGCGCGGACGGTGGGGACCGAGCTGTCGATCACGATCTCGTTGGAGGGATCGCCCTCCCCCACGTCGAAGACGGCGCGAACCTCGCAGCGATTCACGCCGTCGACGAGGGGGACCTCGGCGGCCGTGTCGGCGGTCTCCGCCACAGCGACCCCGTCCCGATACACGCGGTAGCTCGTCACCGGGTGGACGCTCACCGGGGGGGACCAGGTCACGGTCGCGACGTCATCGATGACCCGGCCTTCGGGGCCCACCAGGGACTGGGGCGCGGGCAGGTAGACCCGGAAGTCGAGGGTTCCGTCGGCCGGGCTGCGGGACGCGTTCGCGCCGTCGGTGGCCAGCACATGGAAGCTCACCACGGTGTCCGGCTCCTGCCCGGGGATGGCGCCGCTCCAGGCGCCCTCGCCCTCGGTCATCCACACCGTCTGCTCCGCGCCCCCGTCCGCCGACCACACCAGCGACATGGCCGTCACGCCGACGTCGTCGTCCGCTTCGACGTT
>JAYVAS010000384.1:0-5845 GCA_043750895.1 Pseudomonadota bacterium | reverse complement strand
GGCCTGCTGGGGGTCCATCTCGAGCGCCGCGCCCTGCCCGCGGGCGGCGGTCACCGCGCTGCGGAGGCCAGAGAAGATCGCGATGCCGGTGTCGCCCTTGTCGAGGAAGTCGAAGGCGGCCAGCGCTGCCTGGGGCCCGTCGGCGGCGCCCAGCACCTCGGCGCGGGCGGCGATGCGGGTGGCGAGCGCGGGGTCGACCGCGGCCGCGGCGTCGAGCAGGGTGGCGGGTGGGCGCCAGGTGGCGGCGAAGGGGAGCACGCCAAGCAGCCCGGTGACGGCCCGCACCGACCAGTCGTCGGACGTGAAGGAGGCCAGCTCGGCGGTGAGAGAACGGGTCATCCTGGCTCCGTGGCGAGGGCAGCCTCCGCGCACAACCGCGCGCCGAGCAGGCGGTACACCGGAAGCGCGTCCGCCGCGGTGGCGACCGCGCCCGCCACCGTACCGACGGTGGACAAGGCCGAGGGCAGGTAGGTCCGCGCGACCTCCGCGATGCCGGCGGAGTGGGTGGCCACCGACCGGATCACCGCGTCCAGCGGCTCGGTCATGGCGCCGAGCATCCCGCCGGCCGTGGCGCCGGCGCCGGTCCCCAACAGGGCGTCCAGGCGGGCGAGGTGGTTGCCGCCGTAGCGGGTGGTCAGCGAACCGATGATGGAGCCGACGCCGCTGGCGACGTCGTCGGCGAAGGGGAGGGCGACCTCGGCGGCGGCGTACCAGTGGAGGAGGGTCTCGCCCGCGGGCGTGGCGCGGAAGCGCGCGAACCGCTCGGTGGTGGTCCCGGTGTAGAGGGTGTGGGCCATCCAGGCGATGGCCGCGGCCTTGAGCACCGCGTCGGCGCCCTGTTGGGGGTCCGTCTCCAGCGCGGGGCCGCCCTTCCGGAAAAACAACCCGAACGCCGCCTTGAGGCCGGTGAACGCGGAGAGTCCGGCATCTCCGGTGTCGATCCATCGGCTCACCTCCAGCACGCGGCCCACCGTGGGGCCCTGGGCGACGGCGACAGCGCGCGCATAGCCGGCGTCATCGAGGTGCGGCGCCGTCAGCAGGCGCGCCTCTTCGAGCGAGCGGTAGATGGACAGCGGCGGCGCGGTGGGGATCACCCCCATGATCGCCCACACCAGCTTCACGCTGACATCGTCTTCCGAGAAAGAAGCCAGCATCTCGTCGAGGTCGTTCACGGCCACGGGCCCTCCGGGGCCGTACTTATCTCGCCGAGATCAACGGTCGTCCTTCTTCTCGCCGAGCTGGCCTTCCTTCTCCATCTCTTCGTACTTGTTGCGTTTCGGCTGGTTGAAACGCGTGGTGGGTGCGTCCGAGGAGGTGTCGGCGATGCTCGCCACGAGGCGCTCGCCGTACTTGCCGACGATCTTCTCCTTGAAGCCCTTGATGAGGTCGCGACCGAAGCCCATGCCCCATCGTAGCGCCGTGCGCAGAGATTGCCACCTCCACCGGCGCCGGGCGCGGGCTGGTTCACGACTTTCGCCCGTTCGCACGGCGCCCGCTACCATCCGGTCGGGTGCGGCCGCAGCCGGCGCTGGGATACTATGCATCCGCGATGGGTCAGATGGAAACAACTCCGGACGCCGTGGCCGGACGGCTCTTCTCGGTATCGGTCCGGCGGGCCCCGGATGCGACCAGCCACTTCGGCCTGCGCTTTCAGTGCACCGACGGCAAGGGCATCCTACGGGTCACCCGCCCCGGCGTGTTGATCGACCCGCCGGCCCGCCAATCGGGGGAGGAGAAGGGCCTCACTGCCAACCAGGTGCGCTCGTCGCGCTTCCTCCACGCTCGGGATGGCGGTCAGCATCGGGTCGCGTTCCTCCTCGCCCGCCTGGACGACGCCGCGCTCGAACGCCTGCCGCCCGACCGCTGGTTCGAGCTGCGGCCTACCACCGACGGGGGCGGCGCCCACCTTGAGCTGCCGGAACTGCTGGCGCGGGTGGATCACGAGTCGCCGGTGGAGGAGCTCACGTCTCCCCAACAGATGCTCGAAGACCTCCGCGACGAGCTCTCTTCGCCCGGGGTCTCGACGTCGGAACACACCCCGGTGGCCCCGCTCGGCAACGGCCTCGAGATGGAGGGCTGGGCGGTCTTCGACATTCGCGAGGAGCCGGTCAGCCGCGCGCTAGCGGTGGTCGCCCCGCCTCCGCCTGTGGTCGAGGCCCCGGCGCCGCCGCCTGCGCCGTCGCCGGCCGCTACGCCGTCTGCGCCCCAGGGGGCCGGCGACGTCCTCGCTTTTCATCAACGGAACACGACCCTGGTGCGCTTCCTCCGCCGCCGTCTCCTGGCAGAGGAGCAGCGCGTGCGGCTGCTCGAGGCCCAGATGCGGGCACGGGACGCCCAGGCCGACCCGGGCAACCGTTGAGCCTCCTCCTCCTCCTCGCCTGCGGGGGGGACCGGGACGGTTCGGATCGGGCCGCGTACACGAACGGTCTGCGCGCGGCCGACTACGCCGGTGCGTGGGCCGCGTGCCTCGAGGCCGACGACATCGACGTGCGCGGCGATTGCCAGAGCGCGGCCGCGGAGCGTTTTCTGGTGTTCACCGACTGCGACGCCATCGAGATGGACCGTTGGCGGGACGAGTGCCACTTCGTGGAGTCGGAGACCCTCGGTCGCCGGGGGGACCTGGTCGAGGCGCTCGTCGCCTGCAAGAGCTCCGCGTACCGCGCCCAGTGTGACGACCATGTGCTCGGCCTGCTCGCGGTGACCGGGGTCGACGACGACGTCGGTGCCATGGCCACGAAGTTCGCCGAGCTGCGCGTCCATCTCGTCGGCAACCGCGGGGAAGGGCAGTTCTGGGCCCACTACTTCCGGAATCGTATCGCGCGGGGCCTGGTCGTGACGGTGGAGGCCTGCCCGCCCGGGCCCTGCCGGCAGGTGGCCGAGCGCGAGATCGGGGCCGCGATCCGCGAGATCCAACGCCAGCAGGGCACCGAGGTCTTCTGCGCGGCGCCGGCGCCGACCCCCGCCTGGGCCACCACGCCGACCGTCAACGCGTTCATCGCCGCTCAGAAGGAGCGAGGCTGCGCGCCGGCGGCCGGTGGCGTGCCTCCGGGTCTGCCCGGCGGACCGCCCATGCCCCCCGGTCCGGGTCGACCGGCGCCGCCCGGTTGAACGGCGGCTCAGCCGACGATAGACGCGCATCCCCCGAGGTGTCCGTGTTCGACCTACCCGACGATATCAAAGAGATTCAGAACCTCGCGCGGGACTTCGCGCGCAACGAGATCCTCCCGGGCGCCGCGGAGCGGGACCGGGACCATCGGTTCCCGGCCGCGGAGGTCGCCAAGCTCGCCGAGATGGGCTTCCTGGGCATGTTCGTGCCCGAGTCCTACGGCGGCGCGGGGATGTCCACCCTCGCCTACGTCGTCGCGCTCGAAGAGATCTGCTACGCCGACGCCTCGGTCGGCGTCACGATGTCGGTCAACAACTCGCTCGTGTGCTGGCCCATCCTCGCCTGGGGCAACGAGGCGCAGAAGCAGGCGTACCTCCCCGACCTCGCCGCCGGGCGCAAACTCGGCTGCTACGCCCTGACCGAGCCCAACGCCGGCTCGGACGCCGGCGCCCAGCAGACGAAGATCACCGACGCCGGCAGCCACTACGTCGTCAACGGCGCGAAGATCTGGATCACCAACGCGCCCTACGCCCAGGTGGTGGTCGGCTACGGCAACCTCAACCCGGCGGAGCGCCACAAGGGGGTCTGCGCCTTCATCGCGAACATGGAGTGGCCCGGCGTTCGGGTGGGCAAGCCCGAGGACAAGCTGGGGATCACCTCCTCGGCCACCTCGGAGCTCCTGTTCGAGGACGTTCGCCTCCCGCGGGAGAACCTGCTGGGGCAGGAGCGGGAGGGCTTCAAGATTGCGATGTCCACCCTCGACGGCGGGCGGATCGGCATCGCCGCCCAGGCCCTCGGCATCGCCCAGCGCTCCTTCGATCTCGCGGTCGCCCACGCCCGCACCCGCATGGCCTTCGGCAAGCCCATCGGCGCGAACCAGGCGATCCAGTGGATGATCGCCGACATGGCGCTCCGCATCGACGCGGCGCGGCTCCTGACCTGGCGCGCCGCGGTGGCCAAGGACGGCAACGACAAGGCGCGGGCGAGCCACCAGTGCTCGATGGCCAAGCTCGCCGCGTCCGAGACGGCGAACTTCTGCGCCGACCGTGCGCTGCAGATCCACGGCGGCTATGGGTTCTCCAAGGAGTACGAGGTCGAGCGCCTCTTCCGAGATGCGCGGATCACCACCCTCTACGAGGGCACCAGCGAGATCCAGCGCATCGTGATCTCCCGCAACTACCTGGGTTGACGATGTCTGAGAGAATCCGCGTGCTCGTCGCCAAACCCGGCCTGGACGGGCACGATCGGGGCGCGAAGGTGGTGGCGCGCGGCCTGCGCGACGCCGGCTTCGAGGTCATCTACACGGGCCTCCATCGCACCCCGGCGCAGGTGGTGCGCGCGGCGGTGGACGAGGACGTGCACGTGGTGGGGCTCTCGATCCTGTCCGGCGCCCACGATCGGCTGGTGCCCGAGGTCGTACGGGGCCTGCGGGACGCGGGGCGCGGCGACGTGGTGGTGGTGGTGGGCGGCATCATCCCCGAAGCGGATCGGGCGGCGCTGACCGATCTCGGCGTCCCGGGGATCTTCCCTCCCGGGTCGGCGATCGATGAAATCGTGACGTTCATAAAGGAGAATGTGAAACCTCGGTGGTAGTTTGAGCCGCAGGTTGATCCGGGAAGCGGTTTCCCCTATGGTGCGTTGAAGGTGGAACGGTGACGGACCTGGAACGCGCGCGTGCCGACGAGTTGGGTGAAGCTGCCACGGGTCCCGCCCACCTCACCCGCACCTCCTTCGAGTTCCTCGGAAAACGGCCGCTCCCCAAGGTGATCGGCTCCCGCCCGGTGGTCTACATCCTGGGTCCGTCCGGTTCCGGGAAGACGTCTGTGGCCCGGCGACTGGCCGAAGATGCCACCGAGCTCGACGGGGTCGGCGTTCGGCAGACCCTGGTCGCCGCGGTCCGTAATCGTGCGTTCCCGGCGGCGATCGCGGACGCCCCCACCCTCATCCTCGACGGGGTCGACTGTCTGCACGGCCGCTACGGCGCGGTCATGCTGCTGGGCGAGCTCCTTCGTAGCCGGGGAGCCCGCGGGCTCAAGACGGTGGTGGTGGAGGGCATCGCCGACGGGTCGGTGGCCCTCCTCTTCGCCCCGGTGCCCTGCAGTTGGCGGGCGTCGGTCCTGCTCCGCTTCCCCGTCGGTCACGGTCGGCGTCGCCACGTGGCGCGGGTGTGCGCCGCGCGGGACATCCATCCCAACCGGGCGGTGCACGCGGTGGGCATGGAGCCGTGGAGCTACGCGCTGGTGGACCGCTACCTGGACACCCTCACCGGTCCCCCGAGGCGGTGACGTGGGCCGCCGCCGAGGCCGATGGGCCGGGATGCCGCCGCCGGTCACTCCCCGTCGATGTAGCCGAGCACCTTCAACGCTTCGAGCTGACCGGCGTCGGTGGGGCGGGCGAGGAGCGCGTCGGCCTCCGAGTTCGTGGGCAGGATGACCGTGCCGGACTTCGCGGCGATCCGACCGGCGCCCAGGTCGAGCACACCGTCGGTGAGGGGTAGCTCGGTGGGACCGGTCGAGACGGTGGCCGACGGGCAGGCCCGATCGCAGACGATCGCGATCTGCTGCCCCTCGACCCCCCGTCCCGCGATGTAGGTGACGGTGCGTCCGTCGGCGGCGATCTGCACCCGGCCGACATCGAGCTTGGTGACGCGCGGGTGTTCGCCCCACTCGAGGTTGGCGCGCATCTGCAGGCTCGCCTCGGGATCGAGCACGTCGGCGGCCAGCACGGGCGCCTCGAAGC
>JAYVAS010000383.1:0-14642 GCA_043750895.1 Pseudomonadota bacterium | reverse complement strand
CATCCGGAGTCTGCATGGTCGCCTCCTTGGACACGCTCGCGCGTCGGAACGAGCCCCTTCCGAGGGGGGTCTGCGGTGGCACCTCCAGCCGGCTGTGGTGGGACAGCGCCCTGCGCTGATCCACCCACGGTGACCATGCTGCTGGCGGGACTGTCGTAAGACAGGACCGCGTCGTCTGGAAGCTACCCAGGCCCCCCTCTTTCTCGTTACTGCCGCGCGTGACCTTCTCGCCGGCGACGTCGCCCCTCTTCCAACCCCTGCGCCTCAACCAGATCACGGTGCCCAACCGCATCTGGCTGCCGGCGATGGTCACGTGGCTCTCGAACGAAGCGGGCGAGGTCACTCCCGCCGTGCGCGATCGGTACCTCCGGTACGCGCGGGGCGGAACCGGGATGATCGTGCTGGAGGCGATGGGGGTGCGGGACGTGGCCTCCGGCCCGCTCATGCGGATCGGTCATGACCGCTACGTGCCGGCGCTCCGGGACCTCGTCGCCGAGATGCACGACACCGCCGACGTCCGCGTGGTCCCTCAGCTGATCGACTTCCTGAAGATCGCCCGCCGTAATCCGTCGGCGGCCCTCGCCCGCCTCGAGGCACGATACCCCGGCTGCAGTGGATGGTCCGAGGCCGAGCTCGAGGCGCGGCTGCACCCGAGGGAGTGGCGGGACTACGCCTACGGCTACCGCCAACAGATCGAGGACCTCAGCCTCGCGGAGATCGCGGCGCTGCCGGCCGTGTTCGCCGCCGCGGCCGCGCGTGCACACCGCGCTGGGTTCGACGGGGTGGAGCTTCATTTCGCCCACGCCTACACGCTCGCGAGCTTCCTGAGCGCCAGCAACCAGCGCACCGACGCCTACGGGGGCTCTCTGGAGAACCGCGTCCGCCTGCCGCTGGAGGTCATCGCCGCGGTGCGGGCCGAGGTGGGCCCGGACTTCACGGTGGGCCTGCGGTACCTCGGCCGCGACGACGTCGCCGGCGGGACCGAGCTCGCCGACGCCTGCTGGTTCGCCCTTCGTTTTTGCGAAGCCGGCGTCGACTTCATCTCGGTGAGCCGCGGTGGCCGCTTCGAGGACGCGCGTCGACCCAAAGTGGGCCAGGCTGCGTACCCGTACACCGGTCACTCGGGCACGATGTGTATGCCCACCCGCGACTATCCGGACGGATACAACCTCCCCCTGCCCGCCGCCATCCGGGCCAGCGTGCGCGCCGCCGGTCACACCGTGCCGGTGGTGGGCGGCGGAAAGATCAACACGCCGGCGCTCGCGGAGCACGCCCTCACCTCGGGGCAGGTCGACGTCGTCGCCATGGCTCGCGGCCTCCTCGCCGACCCCGACTGGGCCCGCAAAGTGAAGACCGGAGAGGGGTCGGTGCACGCCTGCCGCTACACGAACGTGTGCGAGGCCCTGGACCGCGCCCACCTGCCAGTACGCTGCCAACTGTGGATGAAGCTGCCGAACGGCGGGCTCAACGCCCCCGACGACTGGTAGGCGCGTCAGCCGGCCGCCACCTCCAGCCGCTTCGCGACGGCGAGGACGATCTCGGCTTCGGTCGGAAAGCCGCTCCAGGTCTTACGAGCGACCACCTCCCCGCCGACCGCGACGGTGAAGATCCCGCCGTGGCCCTTGGTGAGCTTCGCTTCCACGCCCAGCTCCTCCCGCAGCACATCCACCGCCCGGGTGGCGCGCGGGAGGTAGCCTCACGACGTGCAATAGGTGATTTCGATTGGGGTCACATACACCTCGATACCGCACGACCTATGCACGGCCCCTCTCCCCGGCTACGCCCCCTCCCCGTGCACCTGCACATCCCCCGCCACGCCTGTAGCCCACGCGACGCTTGCCGCGCGGGAGACCACACGAACCACCCCCGCTACGTCGACTGGCTGGACGAGGCGATCAGCCGGTGGCTCGCCCGCCAGGGCAGGGACCCGGTGCAGCTGGTCCCGGTGGCCGAGCAAGTGCGCTACCTCTCCGCGGCGCGGGCGGGCGACGCACTCACCGTGGAGGGGGCGCGCGTGGGCACCGTCGCCGGGGCGGGGGTGTTCAACCTCTCGGTCCGCCGCGCCGACGCCGATGCCCTCCCGACCACCATCTGCGAAGCCACGCTCATCCGGGCCCAGCTCGACGACCCCCGGGCCTACGCATGACGCCGCTCCTACTGTGGCTCGCCTGCGCCGAGTACCGGACCTACCCCCTGCTGACCCTCGCCGCGGAGCGCCGCCCGCTCGAGCCCTCCGGCCTCGCGCTGCTCGAGGACGGCCGGATGGTGATCGTGGCCGAAGGCGACGCCACCCACCTGCTCGTCCCTGACCCGGACATCCCGGTTCGCGCCGGAAACCTGCTGACCCTGCTCCCCTTCGGCGACGGGCGCGAGGACTGTCCGCCCGATCGCCCGCGGTGTCCCGACCGGAGCTACCGAGCCGAGGTCGAGCTGCACGCCCAGCCCATCCGCTGGCTCGAAGATGGCCTCTCGGTGCCCTACAACATCGAGGATCTAGCCCCCTTCGGACCCGATCGCGTGCTCGGAGTGACCGAGTACACGACGATCGGCCGGAGGACCGGGTATCGCAAAGACTACCAGGCGCGCTCTCGTCGGCAGACCGAGCGCGTGGTGGTCCTGGAGCGCGACGGTGGCACCTGGCAGGAGGTCCGCCTGCCGGAGATCGACCGCCTCAGGGACCAGCTCTCCGACTGGGGCCGCGCGACCTGCCGCGACGACATGCTGGTCGAGGGACTTGCCAGCGACCCCGTCGGCGAGCGAGTCTGGATCGGGGTGCGGCGGTGCGACGGCCCCGTGCAACGGGTCCTCAGCTACGACCTCGGCGCCGCGCGTCGCGGGCGCGCCGTCACGCTGGAGGTCGCTGCGGACGGCATCGGCGACGGCAGCGTCGGCCCCGAAGAGGGCATCAGCGGACTGACCTTCGCCGAGGGGCACCTGTTCGCCACCACCGCCTGGGACAGTTGGGGGTACCCCACGGAGGCCGTGTTCGGCGGCCGCGTCCACGAGGTCGCGGGCGGAGCGCTCCACCCCCTCGATCTCGGTGACCCGTTCGTGGACCGGCCGTCCGCCATCGCCATCCTGGACCGCCCCGGGACCTCCGGTCAGGCCGGCGACGTCGACACGTTGGTGCTCTTCGACAACGACGCCGCCTCCGGAAGCCGCACCCGCCCCAACATCACCCTGCTCGCGGCGCGTACGGCGCGGCCCGACGATCAGGCGTGGGCTCAATTGCTGGGGGTGGCGCGCGTGGCCGATCCGGTTCCCCTCGGGCTGAACGGCTTCGACTTCCGTTGGTACAACCGAGATCACCGCCTAAGCCAGCTCGCGGCCTCGTTGGACGTCGCGCCCGACGGAACGCCGGGCGGGTGGACCCGCGCGGTGGGCGGGCTGTGGCAGATCCAGGTCGGCGGGACCCTCGGGAACATCGCCACTGCCCTTCCGTTCTTCGGAAAGACCCTCGGGCACGACAAGCAGGCCATCGCGTTCTCCGACTTTCGCGGAACGGGGCTGACGTTCTCCGGGTACGACGTCCGGGTGTCGGTCATTCCGCGGGACCGCGAGCGTCAGAACCCCTCGGTGGCCCGACTGCTGGACCAGGTGCGCGACGGCTACGTCGTGACCGTGCCCCTCACCGAGGCCTTCGGCCCCGGAGACGGCCTCGTGCTCCAGGGCTTCTCCATCGACACCTCCTCCCGGGCCGACCGCGGCATCTGTCTCGCGGCGCTCGAGCTCGGCGTGGACTGGCACGACCCCCGACACGACGCCGTCGACGTGGTCGCGACCATCATCGGTGGGCTCTGCAACGACTTCGACACCCGGGGCACGAGCCTCCTGCATGGCCGCACGACCGACGTGGCCGGCGGGGTGGAGGTCAGCCTGAGCTTCGCCGTGGTCTCTGGATCAACGAGCAGCCAGTGGCAGGCGCGGGTGGCCGACCGTGCGGTCCCCGCCCCCGACCCAGGTCCCGGCGAGACCCCGCTGGACCCGGTCCGCGTCACCACCGACGCCCTCGCCAAGGCGCACCTGCACTGTGTACGGGTCGACCGCGAGGCCCGCTTCACGTCCATGGCGCGCGACCGTGCCGCGCCGCCCGAGGAATGGCTGGACCTCACCACGCGCGTCGAGGGGCAGCCAGCTGCCGCCTCGGGCGCGATCCGCGGCTTCACGCTGGCGCTCGACCCCGCGGGCTTCGATCCCCAACTCGCCGGCCGCCCGCTCACCGAAACCGAGGCGCTCAACCGCAACAACTACGTCTACCGTTACCTGCTCCGTGCGTTCTCCGACCCCACCGGCGCCTTTCTCGAGGGCGGCGTCTCCCACGGGATCCACCGACGCGGTCCGATGCGCGACAACCAGCGTCCTTCGGCCCTCCTGTTGGGCGTCGACATGACCACCTTCCCCGCCCTGGCCACGCCGGCGGTGGCGCACGACATCCTCTTCGACACCCGCTCCGAGGACCCGAACCTGCTCCCCGAGGACGGGTTCGCCCGTTGGTCCGTCGCCCCTCCCCGCACCGAGCCGCCCCGATGTTCCTCGGCCTGGTAACGCTTGCGGAGGCCCAGCAGGGCCCCCCCCTGACGTGGACCCCGGTCGTCGAGGTCCGGGGCCGGGCCATGTTGACCGCCGACGATGAGACCGAGCGCCGGATCGACCAGTACGCGCGCCTCGGCATCGAAGCCGAGCGCGGGATCGTGTCGGCGCGGGTGAGCTTCCAGGGCATCCGTTCGTGGACCGCCAACGACCAACGGTTCACCGGCGAAGGCAGCTCCGCGCCGGAGCTGGCCGAAGGCTGGGCCCGCATGACCGGGGTGCTGTCGGCGAACGTCGGGGCGACCCTCACCGTGGGACGGCAGGCGATCACCATCGACGACGGCCGCCTCGTCGGCGAGAACCGCTGGAGCCTGACCGGCCAGTACCTGGACGCCCTGCGGCTCGAGGTGACGGCCGCGCCCATCGAGTTCGCGTACGTGAACGCGCGCCGATTCACCGACGGCGCCGACCCCTTCGGCTTCGGGGTCAACGTGGTGCGCTTCGGCGCGGGCCGGGAGGGGCCGGTGAACCGCTGGAAGATCGACCTGCTGTCGGTCGTGGACGCCCGCGCGACGGACCTGACCACCGCGACGATCGGCGGCTACACGCGCTTCGACGCGGGCCGGTGGCGCTCCCGCGGGGAGGCCTACGTGCAATCGAACCCCGAAGGCACGGCCAACCTGGTCGCCGTGGAAGCCGGGTGGGTGTTCGGGGCCGACGAAGGGTGGCATCTGCTGGGCGGGGTGGACGTGGCCAGCGGCGACCGCGCCGAGGTCGACGGGGACGCCGCCTTCGTCCCGGTGCTGGGCGACACCCACGACGTCTGGGGCCAGCTCGACCTCTTCAACGACCCGTTGGCGACCGATCTGCGCGGGCTCGTCGACCTCTACGTGGGCTGCGAAGCCCGCCCGGCGCGGCCGGTCACCCTCTCGGTGCGCCTCCACCGTTTCTCGAGTGAGGTGGACGGCGGGGTGTACGGCGTGGAGGCCGACCTCCGGGCGCTTTGGCACATCTCACCTTTCGCCGCGTTGGAAGCAGGGTACGGACATTTCTCTCCGCTGGCCGGCTTTCGGGATGAACCCGTCGATCAGGGCTACATGGAGTTCGATGTCTCCTTCCGATGACGCCCCCTCCGAGCTGGAGGAGGACTCGCGCCACCGCCGCAACCGAGAGCGCCTCGCCGAGCGTCGGCGGCGGAGGCCCCGCGCCGAGCCGGACCGCGTCGCCACCGCGGTGGTCGTGGAGATGGTCGGGAAGTGGGTCCGCGTCCGGAACCGTGACGGCTCCGAGTCGCGCCACAAGGTGCGCTCCACCGTCGTCGTCGGCGACGAGGTCGCGTTGGAGGACGACGAGGTGGTCGCGTACGCGCCGCGTCGCACCGAGCTTCGCCGGGGCGGAAACAGCCGCCTGCGCGTCGTGTGCGCCAACGCCGACCTCCTCGTGATCGTCGCCGCCGCGACCGACCCCCCGTTCCGGCCCGGGCTGGTGGACCGGATGCTGGTGGCCGCGTCCGCGGGAGGCATGGACGCCGTGCTGGTCCTCAACAAGTGCGACCTGGGGATGCCCGAGGAGGTCCTGGAGCGGGTGGCCCGGTACGAGGCGCTCGGCGTGCCGGTCTTCCTGCTCTCCGCCCTCCAAGCCCGCGGGATCGAGGAGCTCCGCGCCCACCTCGCCGACCAGGTGTCGGTGCTCGCCGGGCACTCCGGGGTCGGCAAGTCCACGCTGCTGCGGGCGCTGGTCCCCGGCGTGGTCCGCGACACCGGCGATCTGGACGAGTGGGGTCGGGGCCGGCACACCACCACCGGGGCGTGCGCCTTCGATCTCCCCGGCGGCGGCGTACTGGTCGACCTGCCCGGCATCCGCGAGTACGGAATCGAGTTCGTCCTGCGCATCGAGCTGCGCACCCACTTCCCCGAGCTCGTCGACCTCCCCTGCAAGTACGACGACTGCCTCCACAACGGCGAGGACGGCTGCGTCGCGGAGGAGCTGGTCGTCGACCTGGACCGGCTGGAGTCCTACCGTAAGCTCCTCGAAGAGGTCCCGTAGGCGGCGCGATCGGCGACTACTGACCGATCTGCTCCTTCAGCTCGTGCTGGTACTGCGCATACAGCCGCCCCACGTCCTCCCGACCGGGCTCGCGCGCCTCCGCTTCCTTGAGCGCCACCAGCGCCCGCACCAGGTCCTCCCGCCAATGGTAGGCCTCGGCGAGCCGCACCAGCCCGTCCGCGTCGGGGATGCTGGCCAGGGGCGCCTGGGCGTGGGGCAGCAGCAGCAGGAAGTTCTCGGTCGAGGTCTCCCGGTGGAGGTTCTTGGGGGCGGAGTACTCGACGAGGAGGTTGTCGTCCGTGTTCAGGGGTACACCCTCCGACATCGAGAGGATCGTGTCCCGGTCAAGCAGGTAGTGGGAGAGCAGGTCGTACTCGTCCATGACCCCCACCAGCGCCAGCTCACTCTGCACCCCGATGTTCTTGTCCACCAGCGCCGCTGCACGGGCGGTGGTGACGTCGATCGGCCGTCGACTCCCGATGAGCACGAGATCGGCGTCCCGGATGGTGGAGAACACCTGGACGTAGGGGTAGACCTCGGCGAAGGTCCGCATGATGGCGCGGAGATCGCGGGCGTCCATCCCGTACATCTGCACCCACTGGCTCCAGACCCCGTCCGGTGTGAGGCGGGTCTTGCCCATCTCGAAGAACTCGCGGGTGAACAGGTTGGACACGCCGGTGAGCCAGGGGTTGGACGGTTCGGCGACGATCAGGTCGTAGGTGTCGGGCGCGGTCAGCAGGAGCTGGTTGCGCCCGTCGTTGCCCAGGATCCGCACCCGAGGGTCCGAGAGCGCGTCGTGGTTCCATTGGCTGAAGAGCGCCGCGGCGATGGGCATGCGCGGTTCGAGCTCGACCACGTCGATGTGGCTGATCTCCCGATGCAGGGTGAGCGCGCCGAGGGTGATGCCGCTGGCGAGGCCGATCAGCAGCGTGTTCCGGGCCTTGCCGTCGGTGAACATCATCGGCGTGTGCGCGCACAACACCTGGGTCGGCATGTCGGCCGAGGTCGACGCGTCGATCTTCCCGTTGTTGGCCAGCCACTGATTCCCGGTGGTGCGATTCCGGGCGACGGTGACCACGCTCGACAGGCCTTCGTCGTAAAATAGGAGGTTGTACTTGTCGATCATGTTCTCCCGCATCTCGGCCCAGGTCGGCTCCTCGAGGTTGTCCACGTACTTGTAGACGCCCGAGGTCATCAACATGGGGTCCCACGGGGGCGGCGAGATCCACACCAGGCCCGTGGCCAGCCCCGCCACCACCAACGGCCACTTCCGCGCCGAGCCCCCCGCGATCGCGGCCGCGAGCCCGTTGACACACACACACAGCAGCGCGGTCCCGGTGATCCGCAGGTTGGGAAGCAGCCAGAACCCCGCGGAGAAGGCGCCGATCAAGCTTCCCAGGGTGTTGGCGGCGTAGAGCCGACCCACCGGTCGGGCGAGGTCCGCCCGGGATGCAGCCCGGACCAGCAACGGGAAGGTCGCCCCCATCCCCATCGCGCCCGGCACCATCACCGCCATCGCGATCGCGCACTTGGCGGCCCAGAGCAGCTCGGGCATGGGCTTGATGATGTAGAAGACCTTCACGAAGGTCATCGGCAGGGCCGGCCAGATCCACATCACGCCCCACCCGAGCAGCGCCACGATGAGCTGCGCCACGGCAACCCCGGTGAGCGCGCGGGACCCGAGGCGATCCGCGAGCCGGCCACCGACCAGACCGCCGCTGGCGATGCCCACGAGGAAGGCGAGCAGCATCACCGAGAACGCGTAGACGCTGGCCCCGAAGATCAAGGTGAGCAGTCGGAACCATGTCACCTCCATCGCGAGGGAGGACAGCCCGGCCAGCCCGGCCACGAGGAGCAACGACGGCGCCACCGGAGCCTCGTCTCGGGTGGGGATGGGTGCGAGCACCGGCGCGTCGCGCGCCATGAGCAGGGCGAGACCGGCCAGGGAGAAGTTGGCGATGGCCGCGACGGTGGTGGTGGCCCGGACGCCCAGCTCGGGGAGCAGGTAGAACCCTACCAGCCACACGCCGACCACCGCCCCGAAGGTGTTGGTCGCGTAGAGGGTGCCCACGGCCGCCCCCGCCTGGTCTTCGCGGGGCGCGACGTAGCGGGTCAGGATGGGCAGGGTCGCGCCCATGCACGCAGTGGGGATCAGCAGGGCCGCGCCCACCAGCACGAACTGAAACGCCCCGAAGGCGAGGGGTCCGGGATCGGTGGACCGCCAGAACGAAAGGTAGATGGGCTCGATGAACGAGCGGATCAGCGGGAACGCCAGGGCGAAGACCCCGACCCCCACCTCGAGCCACGCGTAGACCCGGAGCGGGCGGGCCATCTGTCCCACCGCCCGCGCGGCGATCCAGCCGCCGGCGGTGAGCCCGGTCATGAACGCGGCCAACACCGTCGCGATGGCGAACTGGCTGGTCCCGAAGACGAGGTGGAGCTCACGGCTCCAGACCGTCTCGTAGACGAGGCCGGTGGCGCCTGAGAGGAAGAAGAGGGCGAGGAGCCGGCGGTCCATGGGGCGGGGCTCTAACGCCGCCCCACATCCCCGCACGACGGCGTGCGCATTGGGGCGCGTAGAGATGCCGCGCCCGCGATACGTGGCGTCCCACCATGTACCCCCACCAGAAACTCGACTGGTCCGCCACCCGCCTCGAAGCGCGTCTCGCCGAGGTCCCCGACGACGCCGAAGCGCGCCTCGAATTGGCGCGGGTGTGCCTCTCCCGAGGGCTCTACCACGGCGGCGGCGAGCCCCAGTGCTCCCTCGCCCTCCAGCACGCCCGCAAGCTCTGCCAGGACGAGCCGACCCACGCGGAGGCCCACGTGGTGGCCGGCGCGGCCCTGGTGGGCGTAGACCGGCCCGAGGCCGCCCAGAAGTACCTGGACGAAGCGGTCCGGCTCGATGCCGAGCGCCCCGACCTGCACCTCGCGCTCGGCGCGATGTACCGCGGTCAGGGGGATCGCCACCTCGCGATCCGCCACCTCGAGACGGCGTGCCGCGGCGCCCCCACCGCCTGGGAGGTCCACCTCCTCCTCGGTCGCACGCTCGCGGAGCGCGCCCGCCAGGTGCCCGGCCAGCGGCTGGTCGAACGGGCGCAGTACCACCTCGTCCAGGCGCTGAAGCTGGATCCGTCGCCCGACCTGCTCGCGCCCTTGATGCGGGACCTCGGCGTGCTGTGCCTGCAGACCGGACGGTACGCCGAAGCCGAGAAGCTGTTCATCCGGCTCCGGGAGAACCCCAAGTTCTCCGCCATCGCCCGCAAGCACCTGGGGCAGGTCGCGTTCGCGCTGGGGAAGTACAAGAACGCGATCCAGCACTACCGGCACTACCTCGACGCCCACAAGGACGACGCCCACGCCCTCGCCCAGGTCGGCATGGCCTACCTTCACCTCGGGGAGCTCGAGCGCGCCCGCGAATACTGCAACCGCGCGCTCACCATCGACCACGACCACGGTCCGGCGCGCCACGCGCTCGCCTGCACCATGATCGAGGAGGGCCATGCCAACGAGGCCATGAAGCTCCTCAAGGAGACGCTCGAGGAGCACCCTGAGGACATGGGGACCTACCTCGAGCTGGTGCGGCTGCGCCGGCGCCTCGGGGACATCCCCTGGCTGCACCGCGCCCTGCAGGCGGAGGTGCAGGGCTATGATCGTCTGCCGCTCATCGGCGGCGACGGCAGCCCACGGGGCCTCACCCGGGCACGGATCGCGGTGCTGCTCGACGAGCTGCGCGCCGTCGGTCCGTCCTCGATCGCGGCGGTGCTGGGCAGCGTCGACCAGGTGGACGAGGAGGGGCTGCGGTTCCTGCTGTGGGAGGCCGCGTGCGCCCTGGCCGGTGGACACGTCGCCGACGAGGTCGCCGTCCGCCTGCGGGAGCCCGGCAAGAACTACTCGGTGGGCCTCGCGCGCAACGCCCTCTCCGCGGCCGCCTGGCTGCCCGAACCGGCGCTCACCGCCGGCTTGAACGTGACCGTCGAGGACATCCAACGCGCCACCACCGACCGCCGGGGTGCGCAGCCCGACCTCGCCGCCCATCGCCGCGCCCAGGACGCCGAGCGGGAGGTGGCGCGCGCCTACCAGGCGGTCCTCCTGTTGGCCATCGCCACCCGCCGCAGCCGGTCCGTCCGGCAGTTGCTGGCGGGCTGGGGCAAGGACGCCGACCCCGAGCTGCAGGTCGCGGTGCAGGCCGCGCAGGTCATGTGCGGAGACGCCGAAGCCGCGCGCAGCCTGCTCCGGCGCGCGCAGGAGCGGGGCGCCGGCACCAGCGTGGAGCGCCTGCTCACCCAGGTGAGCCCGGCGGGTCGGCCGGGCGAGGTCCAGCCGGTCCGCGCCGGCCAGGACGTGCACTGCACGAGCTGCGGGCGTACCGGCCAGGAGGCCACCCACCTCATGGCGGGCACCCGCGCCGTCATCTGCGACCACTGCGTCCACGAGATGGCCCGGTCGCGCCGCACCCTCGTCGCCCCCGACGACGCGGTGTGCCACCTGTGCGGCCGCACCCACTTCGAGTCGCGCGGGGTCTACCGGCTCAACGCCGTGGACGTCTGCAACGAATGCGTGGACCTCTCCATCGGCCTGTTGGAGCGGGAAGACGTGGAGCGGTTCCTCTCAGCGTGGTGAGACGGGCGGGGGCACCGGCTTGACGGGCGGCGGGACCGACGGGGCCGCACCCGTCTTCCGATCGGCGAGCAACTGCACGCACCCCACGCCGAGGCGGTACCGTTCGTAGTCGAAGGCGGGGCTGTTGGCCGCGTCGTGGCAGCGCAGACAGGTCTCCTTGGTGACCGCCCGCGGCTCGGCGCTCCCGTTCGGGTGGGCCGCGAGCGGGCCGTGGCAGGCCTCACACTGGACCCCTTTCCACGTCATCTGGGCGGTGGTGGTGGGCTCCGAGAACCCACCCGGCTCGCCCCACCCGGTGGTGTGACACCCGACACACTCGGGGTTCTTGGCCTCCCCCTTGGCGACCAGCGCCTCGAGGGCCCGGGCGTGGGGCTGGCCGACCCAGCGCGCGGTGAAGGCGTCGTGGCACCGGGTGCAGTACCCGGCCGTCCCGTAGGTCGGCTCAGACGCTGTCTCCACCCGCTCCGCGGCGGCCACCACCGAGCGCTGTTTGAACGCCTCCACGCGGGCGCGGGTGGGGCCTCCCGCGTCGAACTCGCTTCCCAGCGGCTGATCCTCGACGACCATCCAGCTCTGACCCGCGAGCGACCCGGCGAGGCGCGCGCGCGCTTCGGCCAGCTCGGCCACACGCGCGGTGCGCGTCCCCTCCCCGGCCGAGCTGGCCGCGGCGCGGGTCAGGTCGGCGACGGCCTTCACCTCCCCCTTCTCGGCGAGGCGCCACGGGCCGGGCGCGGCGGCCACGAAGGCCCGCACCACCGTGACCCACTTCCCCCGGTCGACGGTCTCCACGATCGGCGCTCCTCTCGTGGTCCGCGGGGCATCTCGCCCCTCGCCGCGTAAGGACACCACCAGCCCCAGCTCGGGCACCCCCTCGGCGACCGCCTGCGTCACCCCGGGGTCGGCGTTGGAGAGCACCACCCAGGCGTCGGCGGAGGCCGGCACCAGCGCGTCCCGAACCGCCCGCACCGCGTCGGTGCTCTCGAACGCGGACGCCGTCCCCGACACCCCGATCACGCCGAGTCGTACGCCGCCCCGGGTGATCACCCGCACCGCCGGCAGCACGGGCGCCCCGGCTGTGCGCCAGTTGGCCGAGAGCGCGTGCGTGCCCTGAAGCAGCACCGGCCCGCCGGGAACGAGGTCGAGCGGCCCCGCGGCCCATGCGTCCAGCCCGGTGCCCGCCGCCAGGTCCAGCACCGTCTCCGCGCGCGCGCGGCGTCCCGCCACGTCGGTGGCCTTCAACAGCATCTCGCCGGCGTCGAGCACGAACAGCGGCGCGTCCTCGGCGCGCAGGGTCGCGAGGAAGCCCTCGCGCCGGACGAAGCCACCGTACGGCACCGTGGGACACCCACACGGTTCGATCTCCCCGCGCACCTCGCCGGTCAAGGCCAGCGCCAACTGCACCATCGGGCGGGGCTCCCCGACCGGGACGGCCACCGTCCGGTCCACGCGCGGCGGCAGCGCGGGCAGCGCGGGCAGCGCCGGAGCCGCAGGCGGCTCGCCGGTGCACGCCGACAAACACATGAGCAGGGCTACAATCATGTGAGGAACTCGTCAGGGTGGGCGGATACGCGGAACCGAGCACCGCGGGTGGGGCATCCTTAGCGCGTCGAGAGTCAATCCATGCTCCTGCTTGCCCTGCACATCGCCGCGACCCCGGCCCTCGCCTTCGCTCCCTCGGCCGACACCTGGCAGGGCGCGGAGCCGAACCGGGTCTACCACTACCACGCCGGCATCCAGACCAGGCTCCGGCACACCGACGCGTGGGAGCGGTTCACCGCCGGTCTCGGTGAGGGCTGGTACGCCCGCTTCGACGAGCGCACTGGCACCGCGCACCGGGCCTGGGGCCCGCCCATCCCGCTGCCCGACGTGTCCTCGGCGGACGCGGTGGAGCAGTCCACGCGCGCGTTCCTGGCTGAGAGCGGCGTGCTCGGGGTCGACCTGTCGGCGCTCAAGTTGCGGTCGGCCACCTACGCCGCGGACACCGACACCTGGTACGTCACCTACGACCGGTACGTCTCCGGCTACCCGATCTGGCGCGGCGGCGTGGACGTGCGCGTCCGCTTCGGCGCGGTCTTCATGCTGCAGGTCGACACCTACCCGGAGTGGCAGGACATCGGCGGCCCCGAGATCGACAG
The DNA here is from genome assembly GCA_043750895.1 of Pseudomonadota bacterium. Lineage (GTDB taxonomy): Bacteria > Myxococcota_A > UBA796 > UBA796 > SXON01 > JAYVAS01. Next base: position 1,311 of record JAYVAS010000383.1, on the reverse strand, counting down.
CGTCACCGCGATCACCGTCGCGCAGCTCGATGGTCCGGCCTCCATGGCGCGCCACACCGACGAGAGCGCGCGCCTGGTCGTGCTCCCCTGGGAGGCCGACGGCCCGCTGGACCTGCGCCTCGTCTACGAGGTGCGCTCTCGCACCGAGTCCCCGCTCGGCGCCTGGGTGAGCTTCGTCGACGCCCGATCCGGCGCGCTCCTCGAGGTCTACAACGAGATCCGGTTCTTCTCCGGAACCGTCTACGGCACCCACGACACGCGCACCGTGGACGGCAGCTACACGACCTCCCCCCTGCCCCTGGTCAACTTCACCGGCAGCGACGGCGGCAGCGAGACGGCTGGGGAGGACGGGAGCTTCACCCTCTCGGACGACGAGACCTGGACCATGGCGCTCTCCGGCAGCTACATCAACGTCCGGAACCGCGGCTCGGGCGGCAACGGCAGCATGGCAGCGTCCGGCACCGCCCCCACCTGGGATACGAACGAGGCGACCCTCGCCGAGATCGACTCCTACAAGTTCCTTCACGACGTGCGGATCTGGGGCCTCATGGCGGATGCCGAGAACCCCATGAACGAGGACCGGCTCACGTCCAACGTGAACCTCAACTCCACCTGCAACGCCTACTACGACGGCGACGTCAACTTCTACAGCGCCGGCGGCTCGTGCAACAACACCGGCCAGATCGCTGACGTGAACTACCACGAGTGGGGTCACGGCTTTCACTACTACGCGCTCCAGTCGGGCTCCTACGACGGGGCCGTCGGCGAGGGAACGGGCGACATGATCTCGGCGTTCCTGACCCACAACCCCGACATCGGGCCGTACTTCTACACCAACGGCCGCCCCATCCGGGTCATCGACGACGACCGCGTCTACCCCGACGACATCTCCTCCGATACCCACGAGACCGGGCTCATCTGGGCCGGCGCGGTGTGGGACACGTGGGAGGAGCTGATGGGGACCTACGGCGAGAGCCGTGAGGACTCGGGGACGGCCTGGGAGGTGCTAAGCCACAACTTCGCCTACGCGCTGCGCGCCGGCCCGGAGACGGAGGAGACCTACGACGAGTTCTCGGCCGCAGACGACGACGACGGGGACCTCTCCAACGGGACGCCCCACGCCTGCGAGATCCTCGACGGCTTCCAACCCCACGGGCTCGGCCCCACCGGCTCGGGCTCGCTGGTGTCCATCGACCACGTGCCGCTGGAGAACCAGGCGCCGGACACCACCATCCCGGTCATGGGCGCGTTCCTCAACCTCGCCCCGGACTGCCTCTCGGCGTCGCTCGTCGAAGCGCGGGTGGTCTACTC
>JAYVAS010000382.1:0-1521 GCA_043750895.1 Pseudomonadota bacterium | reverse complement strand
GCTTCGAGGCGGGCGACGTCGAGGAGGTAGAGGTCCCCCTGCCCGGTGCGCGCCGACGTGAACACGATGTGTTTGCCGTCGGGGCTCCAGGCGGCGTTGCCGTCGGCGCCGGATGCCGGGGTGAGGGCGCCGCCGCCGTCCAGGTAGAGGTCGTAGTCCTGGGTGCTGCCCGACGCGGAGTACACGAACTTCTTCAGCGCCGGGGGCGAGAAGCTGATCTCCTGCACGACCTGCTGGCCGGCGTTCACGTCGAAACCGGCGGTGACCGTGGTGGCGCCGCGGGCCACCGGCGTGACCTTCCGGAGGGGCACGTTGGTCCCGAAGGTCGACACGTACAGCTCGATGGTCTTCTTCTCGTGGTAGTTGACCTCCCACGCGAGGAGGGTGCCGTCCGGCGACCAGCGGGGGTTCTGGCAGTTCCCGTCGTAGTCGGGGGACGCGACGGTGGCCTGGGCGAGCGCGGTGGACAGGAAGAGCAGCATCTTAGAAAGCCAGGTCGATGTTGGTGTAGAGGCGGATCACGGTGGCGGACCAGGGGGAGCCGTCGCCGACATAGGAGAGGGTGGTTCCGTCGGAGAACCGGGCGTCGCCGGCGCGCGGGGTCGTGCCGAAGGCCTGTGCCACCACGGCCTTCACGCCGACACCCAGCGCCGTGGAGCGCCCGGCCTCGCGGTACTCGACCACCACCTCAGCGAAGGGGGAGATGGTGCGACCAGGCGCGTAGACGGCGTAGACAGCGTCGGAGAGATCCGAGGCGCACTGGGAGGGCTCCCCCCCGTCGCATCGCAGGGGGATGCCCGGGGTAGTGCCGTACCGAACCCCCAGCGACGGACGGACCGCGAGCGGACCCCCGAGCACCAGCTCGCGGCCTACCCGAAGTCCCAGATCACCGGCGAGGGGGTCGAACACTGTCTCGCCTTGACCCCCCGCGTAGGTCCGTGCGTCCCAGGAACCGAGGACGCCCACCAGAATGGGGCCCAACGGCTGGGTGAACGCGAGCTCGGCGGCGCCCCCGGCGCGCAGGTTGGCCACGTCGGCGCCGAAGGGCACCGAGATGCCGAGGGAGATCTCGAGCCGTGACACCTGCAGCGCCGCCAACCCCTGCTCCCCCAGCTCCTTGAGCTCCAGGGCCACCCTGGACCCCGCGCCCACGTTCACGTGGATGGCGCGCCCGTTGACGAGGTAGTCGCCCTCGGGGACCCACACCGTGGTGGGCAGCTCGGTGGGCTCGCGCAGGGAGAGGGCCGTCTTGTTGATGAGCGCTTTCAGCTCGGGATCGAGCACCAGGGACGTGACCTCCAACTGGAGGCGCGAGCGCATCCCCGGGTAGGGGGCCTCGATGGTGAGCGAGCCGAAGGTGGTGACGAGGAAGTCGCGGAGCCCCTTCGCCTGGTCGCGGGCGGCGTCGGTGGAGGCGAGGTCGGCGGCGCGGGTCGCGAGCGCCGCGGCCCGATCCATGCGTCCCAGCTCGTAGTAGATCTGGGCGCCGAGCCAGTGGAGCTCGAAGTTCTGCGCCCCGCC
>JAYVAS010000381.1:0-13752 GCA_043750895.1 Pseudomonadota bacterium | reverse complement strand
GCCGACGAGCGCCGCTACGAGGAGCAGCTCGTCGAGCTGGGCGTGCTGCGCGGGCTGATCCCCGAGGACCCGGCCACGCTGCACTCCGAGGCCCAGGCCCTGTTCAACCTGACCCGCTACGCGGAGGCGGGCCGGGTGGTGGACGATTGCCGGGCGCTGTCGCCCACCTACGCCGGCTGCGCGATGCTCGAGGCCAACGTGCTCCAGAAGCTGGGGAAGCCCGCGGAGGCCCAGGCAGCGTACCGCCGAGCCCTGGACCTCGCGGGGCAGGCGGTTCCGCCGGACCCGCCTACTTCGTCAGGGTCGCGTTGAGCTGGTAGTTGCGGGCGTAGGTGCGATCACCGAGGTTGGAGCTCGAGAAGTTCTCGTTGTCCGTGACCTGCGTGACCTCGCCGGAGGCGCCGCCGACGTACAGGGCGTACTCCGCGGTGGACCCGGCGCAGTCGCCGTAGGAGACGATGTCCACGGTGTAGGTGCCGATCTCGGCCTCGAAGTCCATCGCCGGGCATGCCCAGTTGGGGGGCGGGAAGGTGCAGGTGAAGGCGTCGTCGCTGGAGCCGATGGTGCAGCCGTCGGGGCCGTTCACGGTCATGTAGGGGTCGAAGGCGGTGCCGTCGGAGACGGTGTCCACCGTGATGGTGACCGGACCAGCGGTGGTGACCTCGAACGTCCACACGTCGTGGGTGGTCCACGCCGTACACGAGGCGTCGGACTCGCCCGAGGCGCCCCCGTGGGTACCGGCGCCAGTGCCGGTCGGGTAGGGCCCGCAGAAGTCGGTGGTGGGGGTCTTGTAGTACTGGTAGCCGTACTCCCAGTCCTGCGAGACGGTGAACGCGCTTCCGTCGAAGGTGGCCGTCCCGTAGGGGTTTCCGTCGTACCCGAGGTAGGCCAGATAGGGCCCGATGACCCCGTAGCCTTCGTAGTAGTAGTAGTACTGGGTGACCGCGAAGTTCTCGTACCCGTAGTAGTCGTCCCAGAACATCAGCGTGAGGTCCTGGTAGCCGCCGTCGGGCACGAACGTGAAGGTGGGGGGCCCGGCTTCGCAGGTGGCGCCGCCGTTGTTCGAGGTGGTGGTGCCCGTGGTGTCGAACGCGAAGACGCAGCCGAAACAATCGCCCGTGAAGGGCGTACCGACGATGTCCGAGGTGACGTCGCAGTTGGTGAACCCGTTGACCGAGTCCTGGAACACGGCGGTACCGGTGAGTGACGTGTAGTTCACGTCCGCGTCGGTGTCGGTGTCCGTGTCGGCGTCGGCATCGGCGTCCGTGTCGGCGTCGGTGTCGGTGTCGGCATCGCCGGTCGTGGCCGAGTCCTTGTCCGTGGTCGGGCAGCCGAGCAGCGGGAGGCAGGCCAGGAGCAGGATCGCGGCGGGCGGGGTGAGCGTGAGACGGTGCATGGGTCCTCCATCGCCGGGGGCGATTGTCAAGAAAGGTACCCGATCGTCACCGCATGTGCACGTTCCCGTTCAGGCGACGGTGACATCCCCGCACCGATACACGTCCTGGATGCTGTGCAAGAGGGCCACGCCCTCGGCCCGGGGGCGCTGGAAGGCCTTCCGCCCGGAGATGAGCCCCATGCCGCCGCCCCGCTTGTTGATCACCGCGGTGCGCACCGCCTCGGCCAGGTCGCTCTCCCCGCTGGAGGCCCCGCCCGAGTTGATCAGGCCGGCACGGCCCATGTAGCAGTTGGCCACCTGGTAGCGCACCAGATCCACCGGGTGGGTGGTGGTCAGGGTGTCGTAGACCCGCTTGTCGGTCTTGCCGTAGCCGGAGCCGAGGGCGGTGTAGCCGCCGTTGTTCTCGGGCAGCTTCTGCTTGATGATGTCGGCTTGGATGGTGACGCCGAGGTGGTTGGCCTGCCCGGTGAGATCGGCGGACACGTGGTAGTCGACGCCGTCCTTCTTGAAGGCCGGATTGCGGGTGTAGCACCACAGGATCGTGGTGAGGCCCATCTCGTGGGCGGCCTGGAACGCCGCGGAGACCTCGGTGATCTGCCGGGTGGACTCGGGCGAGCCGAAGTAGATCGTGGCGCCGACCGCCACCGCGCCCATGTCCCGGGCCTGCTTGACGGTGGCGAAGGCGACCTGATCGAAGCGGTTGGGGTGGGTCATGAGCTCGTTGTGGTTGAACTTCATGACGAAGGGGATGCGGTGCGCGTACCGGCGGCTCACGATGCCGAGGACGCCGAGGGTGGAGGCGACGGCGTTGCAGCCGCCCTCGATGGCCAGCTCGACGATGTTGGCGGGGTCGAAGTAGTCGGGGTTCTTCGCGAAGGACGCGCCCGCCGAGTGCTCGATGCCCTGGTCCACCGGGAGGATGGAGACGTACCCGGTCCCGCCGAGGCGGCCGTGGTCGTAGATGGATTGCATGGCGCGGAGCACGGTGGGGGTGCGGTCCGAGTCCATCCACACCCGCTCGACGAAGTCCGGACCGGGCAGGTGGACGCGGGTCTTGGGGACGCCGGCGCAGGTGTGGGAGAGGAGCGAATCGGCGTCCGGGCCGAGCAGCGACTGGATCTTGGCGTATTCCACGAGGCCTCCGAAGGAGGTCGCGCGTATCCGATCCGGCGCCACGGCGCCGCTGGCGGGTGCGGGGAGGTGTCGGCGAACGGACGGGGAAACCGGTGGCGGTTCGCAGATTCTTGACAGTATCCTTCGTCACATGGACGCTCCCCCCGTCGTTCAAGCACAATTGGGCTCAGTTGCCGTGGACGCCCTGGCGCGCGCCGCCGAAGCGTGGGCCCGCCACGACGCCGCCGCAGCGCTGGCGGCGTGGCGCGAGGTCGCCCAGGTCGACCCGGGTCTGCTGCCGGTGTTCCCGCCCGGGAGCCCCCAAGCGCTGCTGGTCGATGCCGCGCGGCTCACGGCGGTGGAAGTCCCGGAGCCGCCGGGAGAGGAGGTGGTGATCTTCGACCCGGGCGTCGATGACGTGGACACCAGCACCCCCGGCACCCGCGCCGCCCTGGCCTGGGTGGCCCCGCCCGGGACCTACGACGTGGTGGTCTGCAAGGAGCGCCGTCCGCTGCTCATCCCCGCGGTGAATCCGGTCCACGTCCGGCACGGCGGCCTCATCGCCAGCACGACGCTGCTGGCGCTGGCCAGTGGCGGCGTGTATTTCCTCGCGGCCCAGGAGGCGGAGGCCTACTTCGACCCCGCGACGGCCCACGCCGACCTCCCGGACACCCGCGCCTACACCAACCGCCTCGTCGGCTTCTCGGGCGCCCTGGCCGCCGGGGGCCTCGCGCTGGGTGCGACCGCGGTGTTGACGTGGTGATCGCCCTCCTCGGGTGTGCGTGGATCGACGCCCGCGAGGCGCTGCTGCCCTACGATCGCGACCAGGACGGCATCCCCTGGCAGCAGGACTGCGACGACCAGGACCCCGGCCCCTGCCCCTACGACAGCGCCGGGACCTTCATCGATTACCCCGACACCCCCTCCGACACCGGCACGGTGTTCGACCCCGGCAACCTCCCGGTGGGCGCGGTGCTCCGGAGCGCCGCCGCCAACGATGCCTTCGGCGCCGCCATCAGCGCGGGGGAGGACGTGACCCACGATGGGGTGCCCGATCTCCTGATCGGCGCGCCCGGCACCGGGCAGGCGTGGTTCGTCGAGCGCGTGTGGACCGCCGACAACTACGTCGGCAACATCGGGGTGGTCCTCGGGTCGGGCGGCGACTGTGGGGCCGCGGTGCTGCTGGCCCCCGACGTCGACGGGGACTCGCTCGGCGAGGCGCTGGTGGCCTGTCCGTCCGCGAACGTCGTGGAGCGCTGGTGGCCGGGCGGGGACCGCCGGGGGACGTGGTTGCTCCCTGCGGCGCCGCGGGCGTTGGCCGGGGTCGGCCCCAAGATGTTCATCGGGGTCCCGGACCTTGGCGTCGTGTTCGGCGTGCCGGTGGGCGCCTACGGGGAGGTGGATCTCGCCGACGGGATCTCGGGGCTGCGCCTGGGCGACGCCTTCGGCGCGGGGCTGGTCACCGGCGACTTCGAAGGGATCGGGGCGCCCCAACTCGTGGTGCTGGCCCCGAACGCCCACGCCGCGCGGGTGGACCTGTTCACCCAACCCTTCCCGATGACCGCGCTGGACGCGGCGGGGACCATCGCGTTGGGCGCCAAGGACGACCTCGTCCTGGCCAGCGCCGGGGACGTGGACGGGGATGGGGTCGGGGACCTGGTGGTCGGCGAACCGAACGTGGGGACGGTGTCGTTCTTCCGCGCCCCCCGCGGGGAGGACGGGCGGGTGGACGCCATCGGGACCTACGCCGGGCCGGGCGAGGGCTTCGGGGCGACCGTGGCGGGACCCGGCGACGTCGACGGTGACGGCTGGGACGACCTGATCGTGGGAGACCCGGCGTACCGCGAGGGCGCGGGCGGCCTGTGGGTCCTTCACGGCCCCATCGGGGTCGGGGCGGTCGACGCGTACTACGGCCCCGAAGGCGCGGCGGTGGGGACGAGCTTGGCGGGTACCGGCGACCGCGATCAGGACGGCCTGCCCGACGTGGTCGTGGCCGGTCGGGACGGCGAGCACGGGAAGATCTGGCTCCTCGGCGGAGGGTCGTTGTAGGCCCGGAACGATACGTCGGCGATCTCCGAGAGAACGATGCGCCACTGGCTCGTGAAGAGTGAACCGACCGTCTACCCCTACGATCAGCTGGTGGCCGACGGGCGCACCGCGTGGACCGGGATCCGCAACAACCAGGCACGGCTCTGGTTGATGGAGATGCAGCCGGGCGATCTCCTGCTCTTCTACCACTCGAACGTGGGCAAGGAGGTGGTGGGCATCGCCACGGTGGTGCGGACCGCCTACCAGGACCCGACCGCCGAGGATCCGCGCTGGGTCTGCGTGGACGTCGCCCCGGTGCGGAAGCTGGACCGACCCGTTGCCCTCCAGGTCTTCCGAGACGACCCCCTGCTGAAGGACACCTACCTCGTCAAGCAGGGGCGACTCAGCACCATGCCCCTCTCCCCCGAGCAGTACGCGCGGGTGCTCGCGCTCGGGGCGTAGGACGCGCCGGGCTCAGGCGTAGTCGGGGCGCTGCGGCTTCTTGCGGAAGATCAGGAAGGCGATTCCGCCCAAGAACGGGGCGAGCGCACCGAAGCAGCACAGGGCCGACGGGATCGGGTTGTAGCTGAGGGTGTGCACCAGCTTCTCGCCGAAGGCGAACTGGGCGAGCCCCTGGTTGGGCCCCTCGTAGCTCAGCCCCGAGAGGGTGGTGGTGAGCGCGCTGTCGAGGTCTGCTCCCGAGCCCGTCGGGCCCACGATCCACCCGTAGATGGCCCCCTTCTCGTAGGGAACCACCGCCGCGCGCAGGTCGTGATCGTTGATCTCGGGGCGGTAGAGGAAGCCGGTGCGATCGGGCGTGACGAGGGGGGTGGGCGGGGCGAGCTTGGTGGCGGCCTTGCCGAACAGCCCGGCGGTGACGAGCGGCGCCTTGTCGGCGAAGGAGTCCGCGTCGACGATCCCCAGCGTCCACGTGCCGCCGCAGAGCAACATCAGCGCGGTGCCGGCCGGGTCGGGCCGGGCGGCGGTGAAGCAGCTCTCGGGCTTGGTGGCGCCGGTGGTGCCGGTGAGGGTCGTGACCTCGGCCTTCTCGGCCGGCAGCGGGACACGCCAACCGGTGGGGAGGTTGACCGTGAAGCCGAGGGTGGAGGGTTGCGCGCCACCCAGGCTGGAGAGGTCGGCCGGCGGCTTCTGCACCGACATCCGCTCGATGATCTGGGCGAGCTGAGTGGCGGCGCGGCCCGCGTTGGGGGCGGCGGCGTAGATCACGAGGTGGAGTACCTTGCCCTCGCCGGCGATCGCGGCGAAGTGGGCCACCCCTTTGGGGCCCGTGCCGTTGTCGAAGGCGAAGTCCACCTGGGTGTGGATGTAGTCGATGTTCCCGGCCTTCTCGGCGGTGACCGCCACCGTGGCGAGGTTTCCGGCGCGCTGCGCCTCGAGGCGCTCGGCGTAGAGGGCCGCGAAGGACTTGCCGGCGGCGACGTCCACCGGGAGCTGCCAGCCGGTGTACCACTGCTCCATCGCGAGCCCGGCGGAGTGTTTGGCGGTGAAGTCCCAGTCCGACCACCGGGTCATCTCCCAGTTCGCGGGCAGGTTGAAGGTGATCCCGGCCTCGGCCAGGGCGTAGGGTTCGGCGAGCGCGAGGGCGGCGAGGAACAACATGGCGGGCCGAGTACCCTGAGCCGCGTTTCCGGACTGCAAAGAACGGGTCAGACCACCGTCCGCGCCCGTCAGAATGCTGTCGAATCAATGACAAGCGCCGACGAACGTGGGATGACTGACGGAGCAAGGAGAGTCCATGTCAGAATTCGACGACGCCGGGCAGACCGGATCCCGGGTTTCGGGCTGCATGTTTCAGGTGGTGACGCATGCGATCGCGCTGGCGCTCGGGTCGGTCGGCGGGATTCTCGGCGTGCAGGTCGCCGAGTACTACCAGGACCCCGAGACCATGTCCCGGCCAGAAGCCGAGCTCTCCCGGGCCGAGCTCATCGCCAAGCTCGACGCGTCGGAGCGGGCCTACGCCGAGATGCTCGCCGAGCAGGGTCGGAAGGAAGAGTCGCAGAAGAACGAGATCGCCGCCGCCAACAAGAAGGTCGAGGACCTGAGCGGGCAGGTGACCAAGAAGGAGGAGGAGGTCAAGGTCCTCCAGCTCAAGGCGAAGAAGAGCGCCAACAAGTCGGCGGCGCTCACCAAGGAGCTCGAGGCGGCCCAGGCCGAGCTGGTGGCCTTGCAGGCGCTGCTCGACACCGCCCTCGCCGAGAAGGCGCAGCTCGAGCAGGAGCTGGTGGTGTCCCGCGAGGAGACGTCGGTGGCGCGGTCCGAAACCGAGGTGGCCCGCGGCGAGACGGTGGACGCCAAGTGGGACGGCTTCAAGGCCGAGGCGGCCGTGCAGATCTGCGAGAAGGGCAACCGCAACAAGCTCGCCCAATGCAAGGAGGCGGTCGCGGCCGGCATGAACGGCAAGCGCGCCACCGCCTACAAGCACTGCCTCCGCTCCGGTCAGGCCGAGCCGCGGTTGGTGAAGGCCGACCTCAAGCGCACCGACAGCTTCGAGATGCCCCGGTGGGGTGAGTGGTTCGACCAGGAGTCCAAGTTCACCGAAGACTCCTGGTACATGGTCTTCTGCGACCCGACGCTCCCCGAAGCGTCGCTGTCGTCGGACGGGCTGTAGTTCGCGAACCCTTCTCCCTCCGGGAGAAGGTGGCGCGCAGCGCCGGATGAGGGCCGCGGCGTCGCCCCTCACCCGCCCTTCGGGCTGCCCTCTCCCGGAGGGAGAGGGGAGGATGAGGGCGCCGCGTCCGTGCCCGTCTCCCGGGCGGCCCAGCGGGCGAGCGTCTCCGCCAGGCGCACGAGCTCGTCGGCGTCCGAGCGGAGGGTCGCGACGTCCTGGAGCCGCCCGGCGCCGCTGATCCCCGCCGCGGTGGTGGCCAGCAGGGTAGCCTGCGTGCGCACGCGGACCGCCGACGTTTCCACCCGCGCGCTCCACTGCTCGCTGGAGTCGGCGCCGAGGAGCAACAGGAGCCACATGTCCACCCCCATAACCGTCCGCGATGTCCGACCCGACGACCCGGTCACGGACCACATCCGCGCCATCTACGAGGAGCACGGCCTCGCCTTCGACCTCGACTTCGAGGACGACCTCCAGGACGTGTGCGCGTCCTACCGACGCGGGGCGTTCTGGGTCGCGGAGCTGGACGGTCGGCTGGTCGGCACCGGCGGCGTGGTCGCCAACGGCTGGGCGCGGGTGATCAAGCGCATCTACATCGCCCCCGCCGCGCGTCGCACCGGGCTGGCGCGGGAGTTGGTGCGTCGGGCCTACACGTGGGGCGACTTCTCGCGCACCGAGCTCTGGAGCGACGTGCGCTTCCGCAGCGCCCACCGCCTCTACCTGACGGAGGGCTTCCGCCAGGGGCCTACCCGGGTGCTGGAGGACCCGGATCGGTCGGTGGAGCGCTACTTCTGGCGGTGAACATCGCGAGGAGGAACCCCGCCTCGGCCAGGGTCTTCGACTCCCGGAGGAGGTCGCCGATCGCGGGGGCCGCCTGTTGGACGGCGCGCAGCCAGTCCAGCGGCCAGGCCAGAAAGAAGTAGGCGGGGACGAAGGCCCACAGCGGCAGCGTGCCCAGCGCCAGGCCCACCGGGAGCAGCAGGAACACGAGGTGGTGCTCGTAGGTGTAGGCGGGCAGGACGGTCATCAGGATGGTGAGCGCGCCCAGGGCCGCCGCCTCGTTGCCTGGCCGGCGGAACCGCCAGACCCACGCGCCGAGCAGGAGCAGCGCCGAGCAGCGACTGGCCAGGAGCGCGGTGTTGGACATGCTGGTGGGGGTCGGGCCGGGCCAGAGCCGCGCGTAGAGGTCGGGCACGGAGTGGTTGGCCGGGAGTGAGATGGGCACGGTGAGACCGTGGTAGTCGCCGGTTCCGAAGCCGGGCAGCACGTCCCGGTAGAAGCTGAGCTGGTAAGGGAAGTGGACCAGCGGCAGCGTCAGCACGCTCAGGCCGATGGCGGTGGCGATGGCCGCCAGCACCGGACGCCACTCGCGGCGGACCGCCCAGTACAGGAGGAAGAGCGCCGGGCTCATCTTGAACATCGCCGCCGCGCCCACCAGCACCCCGCCCAGCCACGGGCGCTTCCTGGCGATCGCCAGCCCGAGGAGCGCCGGGAACAGCGCGATCAGGTTGGCCTGGCCCATCCACGCGTTGTCGGGGATGGGCGTGAACGTGCACAACAACAGCGCCACGGCGGGCATCCCGACCCCGAAGGCCGACACGCAGACCCAGAGGCTGCCCGCGAGCAGTGCCTCGTTGAGCACGAGGCTCGCCCAGTAGCCCTGGACCAACGAGAGCGGGAGCGCCCAGACCTGGGTGAGCAGGAAGGGGGGCGGGTAGAAGTAGGGCTGCACCGTGCGGCGCGTCCCATCCTTGCGGGACGCCTTGCCCAGCGCCTTCACGTCGTACGGGTCCCCCCCGTCGGCGGCGACCACCGCCGCGTAGTAGTAGCTGGCGTAGTCACGGGCGGACGGCGTCTCGGCGACCTCGCGGATGGCGGGGCCGAGCTGGAGCACGGCGTGGCCGATCAGTCCGAACAGGAGCCAGAGACGGGCGCGGGTGAAGAACGTCGACACGGGGTGGGCGCGATATTCTGTCCCCATGCTCCTCGTCACCCTTCTGGCGTCCCTCCTCCTCGGTAGCGCGCGGGCCGCGGCGGTGGAGATCACGAGCGAGACCCTGATCGACGGGCCCATGGCCACCCGGGTGTCCGCCGAGAAGTCCGATCTGGTCGTGCTCTACGGCGGGGAACACAAGGGGTCGCTGGAGACGTGCGGGTGTCCCAACCGGCCCCGGGGCTCGCTGGCGCGCGTCGAGACGGTGCGCGCCGCGACGGCGGACCCCTACGTGCTGGTCAACGCCGGGTACTTCCTGGAGGACCCCACCGGGTTCGACGGTGCGGTGCGCGCCGACATCGTCGCGGGCAACCGGTGGATGGCCCAGGGCCTCGGGGTGGGGCGCTGGGACGCGCTCAACGTGAGCACCCCGGACATCGCCGCGCTGGTGTCGTTGGACGCCGCCAGTCGGGACGCCCTGCCGATGGTGTCGGCGAACGTGGTCGGCCCGGGCATCGAGCCCTGGCGCATCCTGGAGCGGGGCGGCCGGAAGATCGGGATCACCGGCGTGACCGGCGACGAGATGACGCTCGGGGGCCGCGGTCCCTACCGCCTGGGCAACACCCGGGAGGCCGTCGACGTCGTGTCCCGGCTCGCGGCCCAGGTAGACGTCGTGGTGCTGCTCTCCTGGCACGCGGAGGACCTGGCGGCGACGATCGCGCGAAAGGCCGACGTGGACGTGATCGTGGACGCCAACCTGCACCGTGAGCAGGGCCCGGCCCGTCTGGTCGGGCGGGCGTGGCGGGTGGACAGCTACTTCGAGACCATGCGGCTCGGCGAGCTGCGCCTCCGGCTGGACGGGGGCGCGGTCGTGGGCGGCGTGGACCGCCAGATCGACCTGGACCCGACGCTGGGCGACGACCCGGCCATGCTCGCGCTCCAGCGGGAGGCGCGGACGGCCATCGACGTGATCCAGTCGGGTCCGACACGATGATCCTCCTGGTGCTGGGCTGTCACGGGGTGGCCCCGACCACCACGCTGCCCTCCACCGACCCCGCGGCCCCGTTCGCCGCGGCCGACGCCGAGGCCGCTCGCCTCGTGCGGGATCCGGCCCGGGGCGGGCCCGCGTTGCCCGGGGATGCGTCGCCTCTCCCGCCGTTCCGGGGGGTGGACCGGGGGACGGCCCGCTACCTGGGCCCGGCGGTGTGCGCGGGGTGCCACGCGGAGGTCGCGGCCACCTGGGGCGCCACCGCGCATGCCCACGCGATGGACGCGCTCGTGGAGCGGCAGCGGAGCAACGACCCCCGCTGCTTCCGCTGCCACGTCACCGGGTACGGAAGTCCGTCCGGGTACGGTACGGCCGACGCGGAGCCGGGCCTGGGTGCGGTGGGCTGCGAAGCCTGCCACGGGCCCGGCAGCGACCACGTCGCGGCCACCGGGGCGTCCCGGGGAAAGAGCGGCAGCTACGGCGAGCTCCCGACGTCGGCGGCGGCCTGCACGGGCTGCCACACCTGGGAGAACTCACCGGACTACCTGTGGGCCACGCACTGGCCCCGGATCGCCCACGGAGGCTGACGGCTATTCGCCGTTGTCCCCGATGGCTTCCACGGGGCAGTTCTCCATCGCCTCGTAGCACTGGGCGAGCTCTTCAGCGTCCGAGGGCTGCTGGTAGGTGATGTCGTGGCCCTCGGCATCCGACATGCGGAAGTTGTTCGGCGCCGCATCCGAGCAGACCGAGCAGAGGATGCACTCTTTGTCTACGAAGAAGCCGACCTTCTTGCCATCTACCACGGCGGTTCCGCCGACGTTGTCTTCCCAACGGTTCTTCCAGTCCGCCACGGTGGCTCCAAGAGAAACCGGTTCTACCCGATCGCGCGCCGACCGCAAGCGTTCACCGCTACAGGCCGTGAGGTTAGACGCGCGGATGGCCACGCTGAAAGTCGCCCACATGGGGCACCCCATCCTGCGCCGCGTCGCGGACCCGGTGTCCGCCGCGGAGATTCACACCCCGGCCTTCCAGGCGTTCTGCGACGATCTTCTGGAGACCATGCACGAGTACGACGGCACTGGGCTCGCCGCTCCGCAGGTCCACGTCTCGAAGCGGGTCGTGGTCCTGGTGCTCGAGGACGACGTCGGGCCGATGTTCTTGATCAACCCGGTGATCACGCCGAAGGGGAAGGGCAAGAAGTCCGGCTACGAGGGGTGCCTGTCGTTGCCGGCCATGCGCGGCAAGGTCGAGCGCTGGGACCACATCCGGGTGGTGGCGCTGCAACGCGACGGCACCCGCCTCGCCTTCGAGGCCTTCGGCTGGGCCGCCCGCGTGGTGCAGCACGAGTGTGATCACCTCGACGCCGTGCTCTACATCGACCGGGCCGACCCGAAGTCGATGGCCTTCCTGCCCGAGTACCGCAAGTTCGGGCCGCTCATCCCCTCGGACGAAGACGAGGACGAAGAAGAGGGCGATGGGGAGGGAGAGACGTAGGGGCGAGGGGAGCTCGGCCCCGTACGTCGTCGTTCAGGTGGGAGGGGACTCGATCCCGAATCGCGCCCACGTCACCGTGTCGTCGGTCGAGACGGCCACCATGAGGTCGCCATCGGGCGTCCAGCTCACGGCGATGTCGTCGCCGGCCGGAAGGGTCGCCCCGAGGTACGCGCCGCTAAGCGCGCCGCCAGCGCGCCCCCAGACGAGCCAGGGCGCCCCATCGGCATCGAGGACGGCGGCGACGAGCGGGTCTGAGCCCTCTCCCACCAGGTCCACCTGGTACGCCGGCGACCCTGCCCACCAGGACTCGCCCTCAGGCGTGGTGAGGCGGAGCCCGGAGAGCCCCTCGGCGATGCCCTGGTAGAGCTGCCCTTCCAGCTGGAGGGTGTCGAGGTCGAAGCCCGTGTGGTCCGGGAGGCCGAGCGAATACGCGAGGCCCTCCTCGTCCGACCAGGTGTAGAGGTCGAAGAACCCCGCCTGGGGGTCGGCGACCACCATGGCCCCGGAGAGTGCGCCGACCGCGCAAGTGGTGGCCGGGACCGCGAACGCGTATCCGTACGCGCCATCCACGGCGACGAACTCCGCAGGCGTGCCGTGCATCACCACGAGCTCGCCCAACGTGGGGTCGCAGCCGGCCACCATGAAGCTGCCGTCCTCGAGGGCGAGCAGGTCTACGTCGGCGAACCCGCTCGGCACCTGGGCCAGGATGCGCATCCCCTCCTCGTCGGTGGTTCCGTTGGGAAGCACCTGTACGCTGACGCTACGCTCGTCGCCGTCGATGTAGGCGACCGCCCAGACCAGGACGTCGTCGTCCACGTAGAAGTCGGCGCCTGCGGTCCAGGCGGCTGGCTCTCCGCGCAGGTAGCCGGACCAGTAGTCCACCCTGAAGTCGTCCCCGACCCCGTACTCGCCGATGTAGACGGCGCGCGTGGTGGCCCCCTGGGGCCCCTGATAGGCGTCGGCGACGACGTGGAGCCAGATGTCGTCGGCGTCGGCGCCCAGGTTCACGCTCCGGATCCCCGACGCGTCGAGGTTCGCGACCAAGGTGCCCACGGTGCGGTCGGGATCGCCGTCGCAGTCCCCGTCGGCCGTGTCGCCGAGGCGCTCCAGCCCGCCCGGGAAGGCGAGCGGGTCGGCGTCGTCGCAGTCTTCCGGGACGGAGTAGCCGTCGCCGTCGGCGTCGCCGTCGCCGGTCGGTGTGGCGGGCGTGTCGGTGTCCGACGCGGCCGGGCGGCCCTCGGCCCTGCACGCCGTGAGCAGGAGCAGTCCCCAGAGACGCAATTGCATGGGGACATCCTACCTGACCTGCCCGCCCGCCGGGGGGTCCGCGCTACGTTGTCGGGATGAACAGTGCCCTGATGCTGGTGGGTGCGCTCGGTGGCTTGCTGCGGGCCGTGGCGTGGGTGGCGGGCTTCGTCGTCGCGGCGCGGATCCACGCCAGGGCTCCCCGTGCCGCGTCCTGGTTGTTCGCCGGGTCGGCGCTGGGGCTGTTCGGCACGGCGGTCGGCGCACTTCAAGGCGTCGTCCTGCCCCTCCTCGGGTTCGGGATGGGCGGGGACGTGCTCTCGTCGGTGTACGCGGTCGTGTTCCTGGTCTTGGGCGTCCTGGACGCCGCCGCGGTGGCGTGCCTGGTCGCGGGCGCGGCCTTCGCCGTCGACCCCGCCCCTGCCCCTTAGACCGCCGCTAGACCGCCGCCGGTATAGACCGCCGCCGGTCTAGACCGCCGCCTTCTCCATCAGCGCCGACAGCCGCTTCGCGAAGCCGGTAACGTCCTGCACCGCCCCTTCGGCAAGCTGCGCGTAGTCGAGCAGCAGGCGCCCCAAGGTGCTCGCGTCCTCCTCCTTGCCGGCAGTGTGCAGGGCGGCGATGCGCTTGACCAGCGCGTGCTCGGGGTTGAGCTCCAACGTGCGCCGCGCTTTCCCCACCTCCTGGTGGGCGGCGCGGAGGATGCGCTCCATGTTGCCCGACATGCCGTGATCGCTGTCCACCAGGACGGCGGGCGAGTCGGTGAGCCGCTTGCTGGCCCGCACCTCAGCGACCTCGTCGCCCAGGGAGGTCTTGAGCCAGCCGAGGAAGGGCTCGATCGACTTGCGCGCCTCCTCGGCGATGGGGTCGTCCTCCGTCTCCGGCAGATCCCCGCGCGCCACCGACTTCAGCGGCACGCCGTCGTACTC
>JAYVAS010000380.1:0-3205 GCA_043750895.1 Pseudomonadota bacterium | reverse complement strand
AGCACTTCGACCTCCCCGAGCCTCCCGACCTGGTCACCTTCGGCAAGAAGATGCAGCTGGGCGGCTTCTTCGCGCGGGAAGCCTGGGACATCAAGCAGTTCGGACGCATGTACCAGACGCGCAACGGGGACCGAACCCGCGGCATGCTCGCCCTGGCCACCCTGCAGGTGGTCGAGGAAGAGGGCCTCGTCGCGCACGTCCGCGAGGTCGGCGCCCAGACGCTGACCGCGCTCCAGGCCCTGGTCGACCGGCACCCGACGCTGCTCGCCCAGGCGCGCGGCAAGGGCTTCCTGCTCGCCTTCGACCTCCCCACGCCGGCCGCCCGCGACGAGTTCAACCGTCGCGCCCTGCAACACGGCGTGTTCGCCTCGTACACGGGCGCCAACTCGGTGCGCCTCCGCCCCCACCTGATCACCACCTTCGCCGAGGTGGAGGAGGCCATCGGCGTGTTCGACCAGGTGGCCGGCGAGATGGGCGGATGATCCTCACGGCGCAGGACCTCGCGCCGGGCGAACGTCCGGCCAAGGCCGTCGCGGCGTTGGAGCGCTTCCGGGTGGACGAGGCCGCCACCGAGGCCGAGTTCGAACAAGGCTACGATCTGCTCGATGCGACCTTCGGCGCCGATGGCGAGATCGAGCAGCGGGAGACGCTCCGCGCGTGGTTCCGGGGCTCGCTCACCCCCGCCGACAATCCCATCCGCACCTCCTACCACCTCGTGTTCGTGCGGGAGCCGGACGGTCGCCTCGCCGGGGTGCGGGACTGCTTCGTCACCTGGCATCCCGGCACCCGTCGCGTCGTCGTGCTGCTCTCTCACTCGCTGGTGCTTCCCGAGTGGCGCCGCACCGGCGTGGCGGCGCTCCTCCGGACCATCCCGGCCACCCTGGCCCGACAGCGTGCCGATCGGGAAGGTGGCGGACCCTGGGAGGTCACCCTCGCCGCCGAGATGGAGATGGCGAGCCCCGGCGACCGCACCACCATGGTCCGGTTCATGGCGTACGGCTCGGCGGGGTTCCGCGCGATTCCCCCGACGGCACTCCCTTACGCCCAGCCCGACTTCCGGGATCTGGACGCCCTCGGGGTGCAGCCCTGCCCCCTCCCCTTCCTCGCCGTCGTGCGGCCCGTGGGCGCGGAGCACCTGCCCACCCTCCCGCGCGCGCGCGTGGCCTCGCTGGTGGACCACCTCCAGGCCATCCACGCCGGCCACTGCAAACCGGCGCACCTCGAGGAGATCCGGACCCACGCGCTGGGGGCGCTCGGTCGGTACCCGGCCGACGAGATCCCGTTGTTGGACCTCCCCCACCACCCGTCCGAGGTCGCCCGCCTCGATCCCCTGACGCGCAGCGAGGCCTTCCCCCACTACCCGTCCCACTGGGCGGTTCCCCACCCCCTACCCGACCCGGACCGCGAGCGTGCCGCCATGCGCGCGGTCTGGATCCCCCGAGCGCCCATGCACGACATCCCGTCCCCCCCGCGCATCCCCGGCGAACCCGAGCGCGCCGCGCTGGTCACCGCCGTCCCCGGCCCCCGGTCCGAGGCCCTCCGGCTCCGGCACCACCAGTACCAGGATGCCCGGTCGATCCACTTCTACCAGGACGCGCGCAAGTCGATCGGCAACTACCTCGTGGACGTCGATGGGAACGTGCTCCTCGACGTGTACGGGCACATCGCCGCCGTCCCCCTGGGCTACAACCACCCCGACCTGTTGAAGGCGTGGAAGAACGGCCGCTTCGACTGGTGCGCAGGCTACCGGCCCGCTCTGGGCGTGTCCCCCTCCCCGGAGTGGGTCGACCTCGTCGAGCACACCCTGATGGCCATCGCGCCCTCCGGGCACTCCCACGTCGTCACGGTGGCCAGCGGCGCCGAAGCGGTGGAGAACGCGCTCAAGGCCGCGTTCGTATGGCTGGCCGACCGGCGCCGGGGTGGCGCGAAGTGGACCGCCACCGACGAGCAGCAGGCCATGGCGAACCACCAGGCGGGCGTGGACCGGTTCAAGGTCATCAGCTTCACCGGCGGATTTCACGGGCGGACCCTCGGCGCCCTCTCGGCCACCCGCTCCAAGGCCATCCACAAGATCGACTTCCCGGCGTTCGACTGGCCCGTGGTCCCTTTCCCGGCCAGCCGGTACCCCCTGGCCAGCTTCGCGAAGGCCAACGCCGCCGCCGAAGCCGACTCCCTCGCCCAGGTCGAGGCGCTGCTGCGGGCCCACCCGGACGAGGTCGCGGCGGTCATCGTCGAGCCCATCCAGGGCGAAGGGGGGGATCGCCACGCCTCGCCCGCGTTCTTCCGCGCCCTGCGCGCCCTCTGCAGCCACCATGGGGCCGCGTTCGTCGTGGACGAGGTCCAGACCGGCGGCGGCGCCACCGGCGCCTGGTGGGCCCACACGGCGTGGAACCTCTCCGAGCCGCCGGACCTCGTCACCTTCTCCAAGAAGCTCCAGGTGGGCGGCTACTTCGGTCGGCCCGCGTTCTTCCCCGCCCACCCCTACCGGATCTTCAACACCTGGCTCGGGGACCCGCTGCGTCTCGCGCAGCTGGGCGTGATCAAGGAGGTGATCGACCGCGACGACCTGCTCGCGAACACGGCGCGTACCGGCGCGCTCCTGGTCGCCGAGCTGGAGGGCCTCTGTGCCCGGTACCCGGCGGTGGTGGCCGGCGCGCGGGGCGTGGGGACCTTCGCGGCCATCGACGGCGTGGACGCGGCCGTGCGCGACCGGCTGATCGCGGGGCTCCGCGACCGCGGCGTCGAGGCGGGCGGGTCAGGGGAGCGGTCGATTCGTTTCCGGCCGGCGCTCATCTTCGCGCCGCGCCATGTGGAAGAGCTGATCGGTCACCTCGCGTCGGTGTGCGAGACCATCGGATAGGCGTTTGCGGCACTGGACAGGCACCTGAACATTTGATAGTATCCAGCCAATACCTGGAGTACTACCATGAAGATTGTAAAGATTGTAGCCGCGGCCGTCGCGGCGATTGTCGTCCTCTTCGTCGGCGCCGTGATGATGCAGCCGACCGACGTCCACGTCGAGCGCAGCAAGGTCGTCAACGCGGCCCCGGCCGACGTGTACGCGCTGATCAGCGACCTGAGCGCGTGGCCGAAGTGGAGCCCCTGGGCCGAGCTGGATCCCAACCAGAAGACCGCGTACTCCCCGAACCCCGTGGGCAAGGGCGCCTGGTCCACCTGGGAGGGCAACGACACCGTCGGCAAGGGC
>JAYVAS010000379.1:0-2568 GCA_043750895.1 Pseudomonadota bacterium | reverse complement strand
GGGGCCGATTTCCGTGCGCGGGCCGCGCCGGGGAAGGGCGAGATCGGGCCGGAGCTGCTCCGCACCATCAACTGGCCCACCCAGCTCATCAGCTACTTCGCGGGCAAGCAGCAGATCCTCGAGCTCCGCGAGGCGTGGCGGGCAAAAATGGGGGCCGCCTACAGCGACCGCGCCTTCCACGATGCGTTCCTGGCCGAGGGGTCCATCCCCATCGCGCTGATTCGCGCCAAGATGATGGGAGAGGCGATTCCGCGCCCGTGATCGGGCCTGGCCGGGCTAAGGAGAGGGGGTGATGTTCCTCCTGCGCTCGGCAATGTGCGACCTGCTGCCTCCCGCGTCCGGGTTGCCCGGTGTCGCCCAGACCGACCTTGACGGCTTCCTCGCGCGCCTGGCCCGGGAGGCGAGCTTCACCATCTGGGCCACGCTGGTGGTGGGTGCGGTGCTCTTCGTGCTCACCCCCGTGCTCACGGTGTACGTCCCGCTGCCCAGCTTCCTGCTCCCCCGTCGCCTGCGGGAGCTGCACGCCGACCGTATCGTCACCACCCGCTTCTACCTGCTCCGCCAGTCGATCTTCCTGCTCAAGATGTACGCGTGCATCTGCTGGGGCCAGGACAGCGACGTACGGCGGCGGCTCGAGGTGGCGCCCTATCCGGCCGATCCCGGCACGTTCCGCGCTTCGTGAACCACACCTCCTACCAGCCCAAGGGCGCCGAGATCGAGGTCGAAGCCGACTACGTCGTGGTCGGGAGCGGTGCGGGCGGCGCGGCCGCCGCGGTCACCCTCGCCCGCGCTGGCGCCCAGGTGGTGTTCGTCGAGGCGGGGCCGTGGCGGGACCCCCACGACTACCCGCACAGCACCTACGGCGCGTTCCGCGACATGATGGACGACTGGGGCTCCACGGTGGCGGTGGGGCGGGCGTTGTGGCCCATCGTCCAGGCGCGTCTGGTGGGAGGCACGACGGTGATCAACTCCGCCATCTGCGTACGCACCCCGGCGGACATCTTCGAGGAGTGGGCGCGGGACTTCGGCGTGGGTGGGAGGGCGCTCGCGGAGCGGGTGTGGCGCTTCCAGGACCAGGTCGAGGTGGACCTCTCGGTCGACGAGACGGCGCCCGCGTCGATGGGACGGTCCAACGAGCTGGCGCTGAAGGGTGACGCCGCGGCTGGTTTCGGCGGGCACGTCATCCGGCGCTACGCCAAGGGCTGCCTGGGCACGGGTCAGTGCCTCCAGGGGTGCCGGGAGGGGCGGAAGCAGAGCACCAACCTCACCTACGTGCCCGAGGTCCTCGCCCGCGGCGGCGGAATCCTCTCCTGCGCGCCAGCCGAGCGCATTCTCTTCCAGGGCGCGCGCGCGATCGGGGTCTCCGGGCGGTTCGTGCACCCCCAGTCCCGGGCCACCGGCGCCCGCTTCACGGCGCGGGCGCGAAAGGGCGTGTTCGTCGCCGCTTCGTCCACCCACAGCCCGGTGTTGTTGCGCCGCTCGGGTCTCCGCCACCCGGCCATCGGCAGTAGGTTCAAGGCCCATCCCGGCACCGGCGTGTTCGGGGTCTACGATGAGCCGGTAGACCAGAACCGGGGGGTCACCCAGGGGTGGGCCTCGAGCAAGTTCCGGGTCGAAGGCGGACTGAAGCTCGAGACCCTCGCGATCCCCATGGAGATGGCCATCTCCCGCCTCGCCGGCGGCGGTCCGGCGCTCATGGAGCGCATCGTCGGGTACCGCCACCTGGCGATGTGGGTGCACGCCCTGCGCGCGCGTACGGAGGGCCGCGTCTACGCCGGATTCGGCGGCAAGCCCTTCGTCCGCTACGGCCTCGACGAAGCCGACATGCGCCAGTTCCGGGCCGGCATGCTCCGCGTGGCCCAGCTCCACTTTGCCGCCGGCGCCCGCGCGGTGATCCCCGGCATCCACGGGCTCCCCTACAGCCTCGGCGCCGCCGAGGTCGGCCTCATCGGCGAGGCCTCGCTCGATTCACGCCGGTACGTGGCCATCCTGTCGCACCTCTTCGGCGGCTGTCCCATGGGCGCGGACCCGGCCCGGTCGGTGTGCGACGGCAGCGGGCGCGTGCACGGGCGCGAGGGGCTCTACATCGCCGACGCCTCGATGATGCCCGACAACATCGGCGTGAACCCGCAGCACACCATCATGGGGCTGGCGATGGGGGTCGCCGAGGACGCGCTCGCCGCCGGCTGAGGGCCCGTCCGGAGCCGCGGACCACCGGGGGACGGCGAAGCCGACCGGACGGGCGCCTCAGCTTCCGGCGGTCACGCACATGCGGAGGTGATCCCGGCCAAGAAGGTGTTGGCGTGGTTGGAGGGGTTGGGGGGGTAGTTGTCACCGATTGTCACGCACCCGGATCCTCCCGGTGGATCGGCTGCAGTTGAGGTAGCCTCATCCGGGGCCTCATCCGGGGCCTCATCCGGGGCCTCATCCGGGGCCTCATCCGGGGCCTCATCCGGGGCCTCATCCGGTGCCTCATCGGAGGCCAATTTGAAACCGGTGATCTCCCCCCTCGTGGTCCAACGCGTCTCGACCACGACCACCTCGAACAGCATTCGATGGTTCACCCCC
>JAYVAS010000378.1:0-3235 GCA_043750895.1 Pseudomonadota bacterium | reverse complement strand
CGGCGGTGGGCTCGGGGCCGGAGGCGCCGCTGAGAACGGAGGCGGGCTCGCGGCGGGAGGCGCGGCCGGAGACGGCGCGGCGGCCGCGGGAGACGGCGGGCGCACCGGCGGCGGCTCCGTCGGGACCTCGGACGGCGCGGCGACGATCGGCGCGGGGAGCGGTTTGGGCGGCTTCGCGGGGGCCGGGGCACCGAGGCCCGCCTCCATCGTGGTGAGCCGGGCGGTGACGGCGGCGCCACGGGCGGGGGCAGGCGCGACCCCGGCGAGCGGCGGCGACTTCTTGCGTCGACTCCGGAAGAGGAAGCTCCCGGCGACGAGGGCGACCGCGAACACGGCGATGCACATACATCCAGAGCCGAGCAGCGCCCCGATCGTCACCCAATCCATTCCGGCTCCGTAGACCGCGGAAGCTATCAAGAATCCCGCCCGCAGGCGCCCTGAGCCGCTGCGCGGCGAAGCCGAGGCGGAGGGACTACTTCTTCTTCGCGCTCGCCTTCGCGGGCTTCGCGCCACCGCCGCTGCGGAGCACCCCGAACTGGAACAGCGCGCCGACCAGCGCGAGCGGGGCGACGATCAGGATGTTCCCGGTCTGCTTGAAGGCCCAGGCGATGACGCTCGCACCCGCGATCGCGGCCGTGACCTGGACGGCCCGGCGGTGCAAGCCGGCGCCGATCGCGAGCCCCAGCGCCCCAGCGCCGAGCTCGACCAGCACCCCCGGCTCACCCCCCGGGTAGAGCAGCGGCCAGACCACGCCGAGTACGGCGAGCATCGCCACCGCACCCAGCCCCGCGAAGGCCAGCCGTTCGATCAGGTAGAACCCGACCGCGACCCCCACCGCGAGCACCCCGGCCGCGACCAGGCCCACGTTGACGTTTTCGGTGAGCGGACCGAGTTGGAGGCCCAACCACGCGCCCAGACCGAGCCCGGTCACGATGGTGGTGAAGCGCCACAGCGTGGCGCCCCACCCGAGCAGGAGCACACCGATCACGAGCGCGGCCCCGGGCACCAGGACCGGAACCCGCTCCACGAGTTCGTTGAAATTCATGGCCGCCCGCGTAGCGCGGATCGCGCCCGCAGGCACCCGAGGCGACGGTCGCTACTCGGCGGCGGCGGCGGGCGTGGCGGGCGGCGGCCGGGGCGGGCGCACCCCGGCTCCCCGCGCGGCGGCGCTGTCCTTCATCGGGAAGGCGGCCCGGAGAACGCCGTCCCCCGCGAGCACCGCACCGGCGACCGCCCCGACCGGGCTGATCACCGCGGCCTCGGAGATGTCCCGGGCATCAGCACCCTCCCCCACCGCCCGGCCGACCAGGCGCGGGCTCACCTTGGACTTGAGCACCCCGAGGTACCGGAGTCGCCCCTCACCGAAGCCCTCTTTGGTCTCGACCTCCTCGGAGAGCGCGATGCCGACGCCCATGTGCGCGGCCCCCTCGGCCAACTCCGCCACCAGGCGGGGATCCTGATCCCGACCGGCGACGGCGACGGTGTGAACCTCGACCACCTCGCCCGCCGGCCCGAGCCACGCCACGCTGGCCGACACCCCCGCCGGCGCCCGCTCGGCCGCGGTTCCTGTGTACCGTTGACCCACCCGTTCCGCGAGGGTGCCGCCCCCCGCCATCAGCGCCTCACCCGCGGCGCGCGCCGCCCCGTCCACCGGGCCGGCCGCACCGGCCCCGACCACCGCCGAGTCGGCCCAGGCGCACACGAAGCTGCTCGCCGGCAGGCCGGTCAGGGCCACGAGCGTGCCGCGGAGCACCTCGTCGCGTCCCTGCCCCAGCTCGGGGACGTTGCACTGGATCTCGACTTCGTCGGGCCCGGTCACCGTGAGGGTGACCTCGGCGCCCCCGGCGCCGTCGACGCGCGCGACGCCCACGCCCTTGGGTCCCGGCGCCGCGTCCCACGCGTCCTGCAGGGCAGCCAGGGCCAGCGCCACGTCGCCCTCGGCGTTCCGCCGCCGGAGCGCCATGCCGTCTTCCCCCACTGCGGTGGCGAGCCGATCGAGCGCGCCGTCGACCGCGACCGCGACCGCGAGGGCACCGGCGCCCCGCACCGGACCGCCTGAGGGGTTGCCGGTCTGCACCAGGCTCACGCTCACGTCGAGGTTCGGGCAGCGCCACGCGAAGGCGCCGAGGGCCATCGCCACGATCCGATCGGGCTCGATGCACGCCACCCCCCCGTCCAGGGTGACCGCCAGCCGCGCCGCCGAGAGGGTCCCGTCGGCGCCGGCGCCCAGCGTGACCTCCACGGTGCCGCCCGGCCGACGCGGGTGGACCCGCATGCCGTCTTCCATGCTCAACGCCAGCCGCACCGGCACCTCGGTGGCGCGGGCGAGCGCCACCGCGGTCTCGAGGACCACCAGCGTCTGCTTGCCGCCGTAGCTCCCCCCCGAGGGGACCAGGAACACCCGCACCGGCGACCCGACCGCGGCGGTGAGCGCCGCCGCCTCGCCCGCCGCGTCGTGCCCGGCGCTGTAGACGTGGAACCCGTTGGAGACGGGGACCGCGAGCGCCGCCTCGGGCTCGAGGTACACCGGATCGGTGGGCGCGAACCGGTAGGTCTCGGTGATCCGGTGCGCCGCCGCCGCCAGGGCCGGGTCCACCCTGCCCTCGACGCGTCGACCGCGCGCGACCGCCGGGGCCGTGTCCAGGTCGGTGGCCCCGAGGTCGGCGTCCGCAGTGATCTTGCACGCCGCCACCGCCTGGCGGACCACGAAGGGCGAACTGCCGGCGATCCCCACCACCACGTCCCCGACGTGGGTCACGCGATCGCCGATGGCCTTCCGCGCCACCACGGCGACGACCCCAGGGATGGCGCGGGCGGCGTCCAGATCGAGACCCACCACTGTCCCCGTGGCGACCGGGGCGAACACCACCCCGCCGTAGAGCATCCCCGGCCGCTCGAGGTCGTCGACGTAGGGGCGATCACCCAGGGTGACGTCGTGCCCTTCGGGGCGGTCCCGGGGCGGGAGCGGGTCGGCGTCCCCGCGACGGACGGCGGCGGCGCGCTCCATCGCGGCGTAAATGGCGGAGTAGCCGGTGCAGCGACAGATGTGGGTGTTGAGCGCCTTGGACATCTCGTCCCGGGTCGGCGCGGGGTTGCCCTCCAGCAGCGCCCAGGTGGAGAGCACGATCCCCGGCGTGCAGTAGCCGCACTGCGTACCGCCGGCGCGCACGAAGGACTCGGCGAGGAGCCCGCGATCGGCCTCCGGGAGGCCGTCCATGGTGACCACGGCCTTCCC
>JAYVAS010000377.1:0-10485 GCA_043750895.1 Pseudomonadota bacterium | reverse complement strand
GGCACGCTCGGCGAAGAGGGCTACGACGGGGTGTTGTGGGTGTTCTCCCCCCCGTACGGTGGTTTGTCCGACGAGGAAGACGCGCTCGCATGGGTCGGCATCCCCGAGCCGGGGGGGCCCCGTCCCGAGGAGCTGTTGCCCTGCGGGGACATCAACGGTGACGGTGCGGTTGACCTTTGCACCCTCGCCGAGAACGAACTGCGCGCCTACTTCGGGCCCCTGAGCGGCGAGGTTCCCGCGGATGCGGCTGGCCTCTCGCTCGCCGCTGAATTGGCCACACACGGGCACGCGACCCACGGCGTCATGGTCGACTTCGACGGGACCGGGAGCCCCGCGGTGGTGGTCGCGTACAGCACCAGCTTCTCCAGTCGCGGCACCATCTACCGCGCCGATCCCCCGCTCGAGGGCGTCGTCGACCTCGAGTCGACCGCCGTCACCTGGGAAGGGGACGGGGGCCACGCGGGCATCGGCCTCGCCGCGGGTGGAGACCTGGACGGGGACGGCCACGAGGACCTCTTCGTGGGCGCGCCGCTCCACGACGACCGGAACGGCCGCGCCTACGTGCTCCTCGACGGCGGAGGCGGGCGTGTGGCGGAGGCGCCCATCCAATTCGAGCCCCGCCACCCCGGCGACTTCATCGGATACGACGCCGCCATCGCCGACTTCGACGCCGATGGGCATGACGACCTCGCCCTCAGCGCACCGCGAGACCTGTACTTCGCCTACGACCGCCCCGGTCGGGTGCTGGTCTTCCCCGGTCCGCTGGTGCCCGGAACGTACGGCGACGACGAGGCCACCCTGAAGTGGATCGCCTCCGAGGTCCCCGACTTCTTCGGCTTCCGGGTCGAAGCCGGCGACATCGACGGCGACGGTCGCGCCGACCTGCTCGCGAGCAGCCCCTACGACACCGTGGTTGAGTACCAGGAAGGGTCGCTCACCATCCTGCTCGGCGGTGGGCTGTAGACGAGCGTCAGGGCTCGTCCGGAAGCAACGGTTGTTTCCGGACGACCCCTCACTGCGCCGTGATCTTGAACTCCACCCGCCGATTCGCGAGGCGACCGGCTTCGGTGTTGTTGGTGTCGATCGGGGCCATCTCGCCGTAGCCCACCGTGCTCATCCGGTTGCCCGGAATGCCCTTGGTGAGCAGGTACTCGAACACCGCGTCGGCGCGGGCCTTGGCGAGGCGCTGGTTGGCCGTGTCGTCGCCCACGCTGTCGGTGTGGCCGCCGATCTCGATGCGGATCTTCGGGTAGTCGCGCATGACCTGGACGACGTCGTCCAGGACGGGGAAGCTGTCCGCCATGATCACCGCCTTGCCGGTGGTGAAGTTGACGCGCTGCTTGATGACGATCTGGCTCTCGGTGATCTCGATGCGGCTCGGCTTGGTGTCCGGACAGCCGTCCTCGTCGGAGTAGCCGTTGACCGTCTCGGGCTGGTCCGGGCAGGCGTCGAAGCGGTCCCCGACGCCGTCGCCGTCACGATCCTGGACCGGGCAGCCCTTGTCCGCCAACGCACCCTTCTCGGTCCGGCACGCGTCGTCGACGTCGGGCACACCGTCCCCGTCGTCGTCCGGGTCCGGGCATCCGTCGGCGTCGAGATTGCCGTCGCGGTCCTCCGGCTGGTCGGGGCAGGTGTCCACGCCGTCCGCCACTCCGTCCCCGTCGTTGTCGAACTCGGGGCAGCCGTCGACGTCCCGGAAGCCGTCGAGGTCCTCCCGGTCGTCGGGGCAGGTGTCGTCCGTGTCGAGCACGCCGTCCCCGTCCCGATCGGTAGGGGTCGGCTCGCGGAGGGGCTCGGCGGTGGTGAGCTCCCGCCCGGCGCACGCCTTGGCGACATTGACGTGCTCCTGGGCGATCAGGAGGTGCTCCTGGGCGCGCCGGGTGTCCCCCTGCTGGAACTCGAGGCGCACGAAGTCGTAGTGCGCGTCGGCCATGGCGAGATCGCGCGGGGAGCAGTTGGTGGCGGCGTGGGCGGCGGTGAGGTCCTCCGTGAGCTGGTTGTATTGGATCGCCAACGAACCCTGGCTGGCGCAGCCCACCAAGGCGAGCAGGGAGAGCAGGGGGAACCTCACGGGAGGTCCACGTCGGGTGCGGGCGTGGTGGGCGCGGGGGCAACGGCGGGCTTCGCCTCGTCGCTCATGCCCTTGGTGTCCGCCGGCGCGACCCCGACCTGCTCGGCGATCTCCTTGGCCTTCCGGGCCTCCTCCGTGGCCCGCTTGGCGAGCGTCTCCGCGGCCTGGTAGTCGGCGTAGCCGTCCTCCTCGCGGGCCTTCCGCAGGTACTCCTCGGCGAGGGTGAACTCGTAGACGGCGGCGGACTCGGCCTCGGCGTTCACCGCGTCCTGGTAGGAGCGCGTGGCGTCCACGAGATAGTAGGCCGCGCGGCCTGCACAACCGGGCGTCAACAACAAGAGTCCCCCGAGGAGACAGAGCATCCGCATCGTTTTCGTTTATCCTCCCGATGGGACCTGGAACACCGCCATACGAAAGATGGACGGCGCGCGCTGTGGGGGAAGGTCCGCCGGCTGAGACGACCAGGGCACCAGGTCGCCGACGATGGGCACCCCCAGCTCCGGGTTCGCAGGGTCGCCCTTCCGCAGCTCCTGGAGCGCCTCCGGCTCCTGACCGAGCGCCTCGCCGAGCCGCGTGACGGCGGCCTCGTAGAGCTCCTTCCCCCGCGCCGGATCGACGAGGTAGTAGCCGCGCTCGTGGATGACGAGCCGCGTGTAGTTGTTGGTCTTGGCGAACTTGGGGAACGCGTCGGTGCCGAGCACGGCCAGATCGGCGGTGTCGGGGATGCGCGACAGGGCGGACAGGGTGTCGGCCACGGGCCCGTTCACCTGGTCCCCGCGGGCGAGGTAGCGGAGCCGCTTCCCGGCGTCTCCGCCGGCGTCCTCGGGCCGTAGCGCGGGCGGCACTGCGGCCGGCGAGGCCCATGAGCGGTAGACCTTCTGCGCGTGGCCGATCTGGTAGTAGTAGAGCAGGTCCTGCTGCTGGTCGAAGGGGATCTCGATGATCCCCGCGTACGCGGTGGGGTCCATCTCCTCGTAGTAGGCCGGCACCTTGATCTTGTTGATCTTGACCGGGGCCCGGAGGGAGCGGGAGTCGGCGTCACCCTCGTTGATGGCGCCCCGCCCGAACCGCGTCATCGGCTGCATCACCGTGGCCAGCATGACCACCGGCACGAGCCAGTAGCGCCAGCGCATCCGCGCGAGCCCCATGGCGACCAGGGCCACGCTCGCGACCACCACGAACGCCGCGAGGCGGTAGGGCGCGAACATGCGCGCCATCCCCGGGATGTACTCGAACATCCACACGTAGGGCATGCGGACGACGTAGTCCCCGAGCACCCGGGTGACCTCCCGGGTGTCCCCGTCCCCGACCCGGAGGAAGGGCCCCAGGGTGCCGAGGTAGAAGAACACCCACACCGCCAGCCAGCCCCAGCTCTTGGGCCGCCACAACGCCGGGAGCAGCCCGAAGAGCAGGACGACGATCTGGAGCCCCTCGTTGAGGGTGGGGTCGAAGGGGTAGGTGGCGCTCCAGCTCGACCCGATGGTGCGGTTGATCGAGGCGAGGACGTTCTCGGCGTAGGTCTGGGGGCGGAGCGGGGCGTTGGCGATGGTGTCGTACGTCGGAAAGGGCAGGAAGAAGGTCATCTCCGGGAGCTGCGAGGCACCCCCGGCCTGTTGCCCCTCGGGAGGGAGGGCGTACGGCAGGATGAAGGGACCGGCGGAGAGCGCGATCCCGAGCCCGACCCCGGCGCACCCGACCAACACCCCGCGGACGTGCGTGTGACGCCCTTCCTGGAGGACGTGCTTGACGAGCCAGACCACCGAGAACATCGCGGTGAAGAGCCCGTAGAACCAGTACCAGGCCGACGCCATGCCCAGGCACAGCCCGGCCAGCACGCCGGCGCCCACGGTCCGACGGCGAAGCGCCCGATCGAACAGGGCCGGGTAGAGCAGCACCCACCAGAGCACCGCCTGTCGTAGGCCGCAGGCCTGGATCTCCTGCATGCAGAGCGGGTTCACCACCGCGAGGGGGACCGCCGCCAGGGCCGCCGAGACGCTCCCCGAGAAGTACCGCGCCAGCGCGTACGCGCTCGCGCCGTTGAGCACCAGGATCAACAGGATCTTGAGGTTGTACCCGGCGGGAAACCCGAACAGATGGTGCAAGGGGTAGGAGAGCAGGAGGACGTCGAGGATGTTGCCCGTCTCGGGGTAGCGCCCCAGGGACACGAACTCGAGCCACTTCCGCGGCCAACTGTGATCCGTCGCCAGCACCCCTTCGAGCGACAGGTAGTGCCAGTTGTAGCGCCACAACCAGCCACCGAGCTCGCCCCCGCCGACCACGACCTGGTCGTAGTTCGGCACCATCGGCCAGGTGATGACCACCGCGGCCGCGAGGGCGATCGACACCGCGGCCACGGCACCCAACACCTCGCGAGAACGGCCTTTGAACCACGCGTTCACGGAGACTGCTCCAACTTCCAGATGGTCTGCCCGGCCGGGTCCCTGCGGGTCTCGGGGCCCAGCGCCCCACGGAGCAGGGTCTGCACCAGGGCGAGGCGATCGGGGGGGTAGAGCCGCTCGTGCACGACGACGTAGCGTACGCCCACCCGGGCCAGGGCGCGCCCGGACACCACCAGGTCCAGATCGCCGAGCACCCCCGGGAGCGAGTCCACACGGCCACTCTCGGCGACCAGCAACGCGCGGGTGAGGTGGTTGCGGGACAACATGGCGGGCAGGGGCTCGTTGAGCGAGTAGGGGCTCGGGCGCCGGTGGGCGGTCTGGTAGTAGAGATACACCGCCCGCTCGAGGTTGGGGACCGACGCCGGCAGATCCAGCACCGCCCCCGGCGTGCGGTCGTCAGCCAGCGTTTCGACGTACGCCGGGATCTCCGCGACCGACCGCGGGATCGGCCAGGGCGCCGGGGAGACCACGAGGGCCTCGGCGACGAGCAGCCCCGCGGCGCCGAGCGCGGCGAAACGCGGCAACGAGGCGGCCCCGAACAGGGCGAGCATGGCCAGCCCGAGCTGCACGGGGACCACGAAGCGGAAGGGGTGGGAGATGCGCTGGAAGGCCGGCACCAGCTCGAAGAGGGCCAGGAAGGGGAGCGGGATCTTCCGGTCCCACACGGTCAGGTAGGCGCCGTCCACGTAGAGGTAGGGGCCCAGGGCCAGGAGGCCGAACACCCCCACCCAGACGAGCCAGGGCGCGCGATCCCGCCACCGTCGTAGCCGGTAGAGGCCCCACCCCGCCATCCCGATGAGGACCCACCCCAGGTACGGCACGATGAGCAGATCCTCGCCCGTCATCGCCTTCAGGTCGGGGCTGTAGACCTTGCCCGGGCGGAACAGCGAGACCAGGTCGGTGATGTTGTGGTTGAGGAGCGACTTCCAGACGAAGTCAGGGTCCCGCCCCACCAGCGCGTCGGGCGCGTTCAGGGTGGACACGAAGCCCAACAGCACCGGGGCCACCAGGACCAACGCGAGGACCGCGGCGAGGCCCCCCCCGACCGGCAACGCCCGCCACGCGATGCGCTCGCGGCGCGCCACCGCGAACACCACGGCGAACAGCACCACCCCGACCACCGCGAACAGCCCGTAGTACCAGTTGGCGAGGGTGCAGACCGCGCCGGCCAGACCGACGTGGACCGCCCGTTCGAGGGTGGGGCGCTCGGCGAAGCGGATGGCGGTGAGGAGGGCGAGGGGGAGACCGAAGGCGAACAGAGTCTCGGTGATGCCGTTGTAGGCCTGGGCGAGCAGGTGCGGCGAGAGCCCGTAGGCGACCGCGGCGAGCAGGGCCGTCCGATCCGTCTCCACGCCATGCCCCCGCACCTCTCCGAGCACGTGACGGCCGAGGAGCCAGGCGGCGAAGGCCGCGGTCCCGAAGGACACGAAGTTCGACACGTTGACCGCGACCACCGGACCGAAGAGCAGCGTGACCGGTAGGAAGAGCACGGCGCCGAAGGTGTCGATGAAGAACAGCCCGCCGGGGTCCGGGTAGTGCATGAGGTTGGTGTGCAGCGGGAGCTCCCCGGCCACCAGCTCCCGCGCCACCCACCAGTAGCCCCACACATGATTCCAGACGTCGTTTCCCGGGTGACCGATCACCGCCATGCTCGGGTCGAGCGCGAGCGGCCACGT
Organism: Pseudomonadota bacterium; assembly: GCA_043750895.1. Lineage (GTDB taxonomy): Bacteria > Myxococcota_A > UBA796 > UBA796 > SXON01 > JAYVAS01. The sequence goes on along the minus strand of JAYVAS010000377.1, from coordinate 4,339 downwards.
CGCGACCACCGCGATGAGGAAGCTCGTGATCAGCGCGACGCGCATCCGCGGGAGTATAAGCTCATGCGATGCCGCTCTGGTCGATGCTGCTGACCCTGTCCGCCTGCGTCCCCGACCCGTTGCCCCTGCCGACGGAGGCCGCGGCCGAGGCGGTGCGCGACCGCAGCGCCGATCCCCCCCTCTACCGGAAGCTCTACGACTACGGGTTCCTCCCCGAGACCCAGCGCGCCGAACAGCGGGTCCGCCTGCGCATCTGGCTCCACTACATGGACTTCGACCGCTACCAGATCGGCCTTCTCGAGGAGCTCGCGGCGCGCACGGCGCGCGAGCAGGCCGAGGTCGCGGAGCGCCAGAAGCAGATCGTGAGCCAGCACGAGCCGACGGTGACGGCGACCTACGACGAGATCTGGGCGGCGCTGGATCGCGGGGCGCCCGCCGCCGAGCTGGACGCGCTCGCGGACCGCCTGGACGGGACGCGGACGCGCGAGGCCGAGCTCCTCGAGCTGCGCGCCCGGTCGGTCCGCACCCTCTTCGACGCCCAGACCACCTTCCTCGGCACCCTGACCCCCACCCAGGACGCCCTGTTCGCGGACGCCATCTGGCTCCTCCGCCACCGCCTCGATCCCTATGCGAACCCGGGGGACTTCAACACCATCGTGGGGCCGGTCTTCGTGGCCGGGCAGTTCGGCACCTTGTCGCGCACCACCTTCGACCCCAACGAGGACCACCTCAACATCGGCGGCCTCTGGAGCGACAAGCCGGCGGCGTTGGCGGGGCCCCACTTCCCCGACGCGCGGCGGGAGGTCATCCTCTACATGGTCGCGCTGGAGCCGGCGCTGCCCGAAGCCCTCGCGGCCGAGAAGGTTCGCGCGCCGGAGAAGACGCTGCCCACCCCGGTCCCGGGCGCGCCGCCGCCGGGATCCGAGCCGCTCCCCGGTCTGCCGGGGGACCCGACGCCCGGCGCCGCCGCCGATCCGTCGCCCGCCACGCCGCTCGACCCGGTCCCCGCCCCGGCCACCGCGCCGACGCCCGGTCAGCCGGGCGAGCCCCCTCCGGGAACGCCCACGCCTCCTGCGCCGGCGCCGCCGGGGTCGACGGAGCCGGCGAAGCCGGGGTGAGTCGACTGGTCGCGGTGGCCGCTCCTGCCGCCACCTGTCCGACGCGGCGCCTCACCGCGTGGCCCGGTTGCGTCCGGCTGGTCGGCACCTGACACGAAAGCCCGCTCAACTTACCGAATTCGGGTGGGTCGACGCCCGGCGTCCCGCCGGGAGCGGCTGGCACCCTGGAGGTTCTCATGCGAACGGTCACCGTCCTTCGTACTCTCCTGGTCGTCGCGACCATCGGCGCCGTCGGCGCCGCCATCCCCACCGCGGAGGCGGCGAGGACCAGTGGGGTGTCGCTGGGATTCACGGCCGGCACATGCGTCGACCGGAGCGCAATCACCGGGGCGATGGGCACCTACACCGCCCAGGTGGAACGGGCCCTCGGAGGTTCGAGGTCCGACCTGGCCGCCGCAAACGTCACCCTCATCACCGAGGCGGCCTACGCGACCAGATTCCCCACGGAGATCGCAGCCTACGAGGCCGCGTGTGGGAGCGAGCCGGCCGAGGCTTCGTGCACCGGTGGCGTGCACCCGGATGGCTCGGTGTGGGCCAGCTGCTCCTTCGCCGGGGGAACGTGTATGGTCATGTACCAGACCACACATCCCGTCGGCTTCTGGGGCATGTGCTACTAGGCAGCTTCGCCGGCCGCCGCCCCCACCCCTACGGCTGCAACCGCCGCCCCAGCTCTCCCGCGTCCAACCGCGCCGTGCCCTCCGGCACCACCGTGCCCTCCGGCCCGCCGATCGCCCAGGCGAGGTCGGGTCGGCACCGATCGAACATGCCCGCAAGATCGTCGACCGTCGTGGTCCGCACGGCCTCCTCCCACCCCGCGACCGAGGCGGCGTCCAGCGTGCCGTCCGCCAGCGCCTCGGCGAGCGCCTCCGGGGCGAGGTGGGTGGGAGAATCGGGGCCCAGCGCCTGCACCTGGGCGCGATGGAGCGCGGGGAGGTCCGGGGCGGTCAGGGCGGCCTTGATCGCAGCGAGGGCTTCGGCGGCGGTCGCCGGGTCCGTGGTCACGAAGGCCAGCAGCTCTTCCGCATCCGCAAACGCGCCGGGCGAGTAGCTGATGGCCCGACGCTCCCGCAGCTCTCGACGGAGGCGCTCGCTCACCAGCGCCGCGGCCACGGCGGCCTTCCCACCGGCGACCCCCAACCCGCACCGCGCCCCCACCTTGGCCTGCACCCCCGGCACCGGGACGAAGGCCGCGCGGGGCACATCCACGGTTTTCGGAGGTGGCGGCGCCGCGCGCGCCGGTACCGCCCAGGGGCCGAGCGCCGCCTCGAACTGCGTCAGGGTCACGTCCACCGCTGCGGGCCCGACGACGACCACCGTCGTCCGCTCGGGGGAGTACAGCGTCGGCAGCGCCCGGGTGACCTCCTCGGGGAGGGCCGCCCGCACCGCTTCGAGCCCGGCCCGCACCGCGTCGGGGCGCAGCGCCAGGCGGGGCAGGGCCGCGCTCCACCACGACGCGCTCCGCGTCGCCAGCGCCCACCCCTGCTCAGCGGCGAGGGCGCGCTGCTCGAAGCGAACCGGGTCGTAGTCCGCCACCTCGAGACCGTCCCGGATCAGGGCGGCCAGATACTCCCCGGCGCCTGAGTAGCTGGCGAGGGTGCGACGAAGGTCCGGCCCCCGCCCCGCATCGAGCTCCAGCACGTCGGGCCGGAACGCGTACGCAGACCCCTCCGAGCCCCCGTAGGCGGCATGGACCGAGGCGGCATCCCCGAGGGTCCACGCGCGCACCACCGCGTGCTGGAGGGTCGCGTCCGGCCGCCGTACCGCCACCAGCCTGAGCCCGTTGGGCAGCGTCCGGCTCGACACCGAGAGCGGCTCCCCGGGTTCGGGCAGCTGCGCATCGCCGAGCGGCCCCAGGACCACGTCGACCGGAGCGGGGCGGGGGACCTTGGTCGGCACGGGGGTGCTGGCGGGGAGGACCAGCACCAGCCCGCTCTCCGCGAGCCGCGCCTCACGCAGATAGCGGTCCAGGTCGACGTCCTTCCCCGGGACCCAGGTACCGTCGAGCAGGCTGCGCGCCACCACGGTCGCGAGGGCGCCGAACTCGGCCCCCCGTCGTTGCCCGAGCGTGATCTGCCACAGCCGGGCCTGCCCCTCGGCGATCCGGGTCACTGCCGCGGCGAGGCCGTCGGCGCTGATCGCCGCCACCGCCCCGGGCATGGCCTTGCCGAGCTCCGCCGCCGCCGCGTCGTCCCGCGCCGTCAACGCGCAGTAGAAGGTGTGCTCCTGGTCGACGTCGCCGCGGGCGCAGTCCAGGCCCAGCACGCGGGGGTCGGTCGTGAACCGATCGCCAAGCGAGGCCTCGACGAGCAGGTCGATAGCCTGCCCGGTCTGGCCGGGCGGCGGCGGCGACGACCACCCCACGTAGACCATCGGCCGGCGGCTGATCCCCTGGACCGTCCGTGGCGCGACCCGAAGGGTCGCCGGAAGCGGTATCGGCGGACGGAGCGGCGCGAGGGTCGGCGCCGGGGTGGCCTTCCCGAAGGTGTCGGTGAGCAGATCGATGCCGTGGGCCTCGTCCACCGCGCCCGCGACCGCGACCGCCGCGTTTCGGGCCCGCAGGCGACTGGCGACGAAGCCGGCGAGGATCTCCGGCGTGGGCGGGTTCCCGAGGGGCGGACGTGTGTTCCGCAGACGGGAGGGGTGCGACGCCGGCAACAACTGACGGGTCAGGAAGGTGAGCTCGCGCAGCCAGCCGTCCTCCGAGCGCCCCAGCTCCTCCTCCGCGACCACCCGCCACTCCCGCGCCAGGATCGCCGGGTCGATCACCCACGGCTCGAAGCGGGCCGACTCGATGCGCACCAGCTCGTCGAGCGACCCCACCGGACAACTGGTCACGAACACCATCCAGGCGTCCGCCGTCCACGCGTTCGCCGCGCAGCCCAGTCGGCGGTGCCACTCGCCCACCGCCACCCCCCCCACGCGGTTCTCGAACCACAGGTGCTCGGCGAGGTGGGCCAGCCCTTCGTTCCCGACCGGGTCGTCCACCGTGCCGGTGGCCATCGCGAAGGCCAGCTCCACCGTGGGCGCGCCGGCGACGGGCACCACCTGAGCACGAAGGCCATTGCCCAGGAGTTGCGCCTCCCCCGCCGTCGCCAACCCGACCAACCACCACATGCCGCGCAGTATCGGTCGGACAGGCCGGTGGGGCAAGCCGTCCCGCGCGACTTCCCCCGCGCGTCCCGCTGACGTACACTCGGCGCGGGGAGACCCTATGCTCGCCG
>JAYVAS010000376.1:0-11137 GCA_043750895.1 Pseudomonadota bacterium | reverse complement strand
GCACCTGGGACCGCCGGGACGCCGTCCCTCAACTGATGTGGTGACAGTGGACGTACGCCTCAGATGGCCCTATCGTACGTACATGACGATCACTGCCTCCGAACTGCGCGCGAACATCTACCGGCTGCTCGACAGGGTGTTGGAGACCGGCGAACCCATCGAGATCGAGCGGAACGGCCGAGTCCTCCGCATCGTGCCCGAGGTGGCTCCGTCCAAGCTGGATCGCCTCGTCCGGCGACCCGACGACTATGTCGGGGATCCTGAGGACGCCGTGCACCTGGACTGGTCTTCGGAGTGGAAGCCGGTCACATGATTCACCTCGACACCCACGTCGTGCTCTGGCTCTACCTCGGCGCCTCCGAGCGCCTCCCCGCCGCGGTCCGGAGGGTGATCGAAGCCGAGCGGCTCGTGATCTCGCCCATCGTCGAGTTGGAGCTTCAATACCTCCACGAGATCGGTCGGGCCGCTCGTCCGGGGCGCGCCATGGTGGAGGACCTCGCGGGGAGGATCGGGCTCTCCACCAGCGGCGTCTCGTTCGCGGAGGTGGTCGACCGGGCGGCTTCGCTCCACTGGACCCGAGATCCCTTCGATCGGCTCATCGCCGCGACCGCCCTCGCGGAGAACGCCCGCCTGCTCACCAAGGACGAGCACCTTCTGAGACACCTCCCGCTGGCGTTCTGGGACGGGCAGGACGTCGCGCCGATCTGACCAGGCCGCACAGCGGCCCGAGCTGGGTGCGCGCCCAAAGCCGTCAGAATCCCGTTCCCGCCACGGCAGCGTGTACGCGAATGATGAGCTCCGCGAGGCGCTCTTCATCCCAGGCGCGCGGGCCGAGCGGCAGCTCATGGTCCCGACCGGCCGCGGCTCCGACCGCCAACGCCTGAAACGCGCCAAGGCCCAAGCGCCGCCGAATCCGGGCCGCGCCGGTAGGAACGGGGACGGCGAGCCAGGCTTCGGCGCGTCTGGCCGCCGACTGGAGCTCCCGTGCCCGCCACACCACCGGGACGTCGAGCGTCTGGATGGCCCGCTCGGGCTCTCCGTCGGCGAGGGCACCGTCCGCCGCCTTGATCGCGTCCCAGACCTCCCCCCACCGACTCAGGTAGTAGGAGAGGTTGTCGTGGGCCGGCATCGCCGGACGCGGCGCGCCGGCATGCAGCATCAGCAGCGTCCGTGCGGCGTCCAAGTGGCAGACCCCACCCTGAACCGCCTCGGCCAACTTCAGCGCCGCCTGGGCACCCTCGAGGTCTCCCTCGCGGAGCGCGATGACACACCGGATGTGGTGGAGGTGCTGGGCATAGGGCGCTGGCATGGGCTCGTCCGTGGTCCCGGTGAGCGTCTCTCTTGCCGCCTTCCAGTCCCCCGAGCCGAGGTCGCCCGAAGCGGCGATCGTGCACGTGAGGGGGTGATTGGGAAAGTCACCGTTGAGTCGGCTGTGCATCTCCTGCTCGAGCGGCCGGAGGGCGTTGTCGTCGCCACAGGCGAGGATGCCGTCCAGCCGCGCCAAGGGATCTTCCGCGTTGGCCGTCTCGTACGCCCGTAGCCATTCCTCGCGCGCCTGGATGGTGCGCGGGCCGAGCACCTGGATCAGGGCCTGCGCCGTCGGCGAGGGGTGCCCGACCCCGACCGGGCACTGGAGGTTGCCGGTCAGACCCGCCATGCCGATGACGACCCGATAATTCTGGTGCTGGGCGCTGATCCGATCCAACCCCCAGCGCGCGGTGTCCAACGGCACCGGTTGCGGCCCGTCGGGGCCCACCGCGAGCGCACGAACGCGCCGAGAGTGGACGTCTGTCACCAGAATGCCCTGCGCCGGGATGTGAATGTCCATCACCGAGTGGTCGATGAGTTGTCCGGTCGGGTCCATCTCGAAGGCCTGGATCACCGCGCCCCCGCCCGCGGTGACGAGCGCATAGGTGCGCGCCTGGTCCAGGGAAGTCGCCAGATCCGCAGGATTGCGCGACGACGCGGACACGCAGGTGATGAACGCGCCGTCCGCGTCGGGCCCGTTCATGAACAGGACCCCTACGGGATCGGGCGCGGCCACGATGCCTGCGCCAGCCGCGGCCAACTGGGCGGCGGCGTGGGGCGGGACATGGTCGAGCGCCATGAGACCCGAGATGGGGCCCCCCGTGGGGTGGACCGCCATCCGGAGCACACGGTGGTCGGGCGCGTATCCCCGTCTGGGATCGAGTTTTCCGGCGGCGGTCGCGATCCGCGCCGTGCGCTTCAGGTCGATCCAGACCATGTCGGGACCGGCCAGACCAAACACGGCTTGGGGGAAGCACGTTCCGGGCACGGTGACGTAGCGTGGCCACGCCGCCAGATCGAACACCCGCCCCTCGACGGAACGGCCAACCATCACCACCCAGAGGTACCTCGCTCCCGGGGCGAAACAAGCGAGCTCCACCCGGTCCATGCCGTCGAGCAACCGCGGCGGAGAAGGCCGCCAACGGTGCACCGTCCCGTCGAGGCCGAGCTCCAGCACCTCGGCCGACAAACCGGCGATCCAGATCCGCTCGGCGTCCACCTGGACATCGGCGAGTCGGAGCGGGGTGGGGACCCGAACGGACAACACACGTTGGATGGCGAGGGTGTCGGGGTCCACCAGGCGCACCACGACCGTGCGTGCCAACGCCGTGACCAGCGCGAGCGTCTTGCCATCGGGGGTCAACCAGGCCTTGGCCTGTGGTCGCGTCTCATCCACGAGATAGTCGACAAGTCCCACGCTTGGTTCGTCGAGCACCTCGCTCGCCCACTGCCGCGCAACCTCCGCCTCCGCGAGATGAAGGGGTTCTGGGTCCGAGGACAGCGTGAGCATGCGCCGAGCGACGTCTCGGGCGCCCAACGCGTCCCCTTCGGAGAGCAACGACTCCAGCTGGGCTCTCAACGAGGCTTCGGCGCCGAGCCGCTCGATCCGGAGGCGAAGCGCGCGTGCTTCGGCGGCGTGGCTCGGGTGGACGTCGCCGTGGCCCAGACGCGCGCCGGCCTCGTCACCCCGCCCGGCGGCGAGGAGTTGGACCACACCGTCGAGGTGGAGTCGGCTCGTCGCCCGGCGGCTGTCGTCTACTTCGACCCGCGCGCGCGCAAGGCGATCAGCGGCGTCCGGAAGCGCGCCGAGCTTGACCGCGACCGGCTCGAGCACACGGAGGACCTCCGCTGCCCCCGTCGCCCGATCGGCCTGAAACACCCGTTCGGTGAGCGCGACGTCGCCGCACGCATCCACCCGCTTCCATCCGGGGTCGGGCCGGAGGAGCCGGACCTGCTCCCTCCGTTCAGCGTCCAGCCCGAGGTACGCGCGCCAGGCGCTCTCCCGCGCCCCCGCGTCCCACGCCGCGAGGACTGCGGCCAACTGCACGCGGGCGAGGTGCGCGACCACCGCGCCCTCGTTCAACGCCGGCGCATCCTCCGCCCGCAGCACGCCGAGCAACTCCCGGACGGCGACGGCGTCGTCGAGGGCCAGCGCGCGCGTCGTGAGCGCGGCCACCCGACGGGCTCGACGTGCCTCCGCGACGGCGCGGATCACCCGCGCGGCGACCGCCGAGTCGGGCCAACGGCGCAGGAGTTCGCGGGCCATGGTGTCAGCCGCATCCGGGTCACCCGTGGCGTGGGCGCGCTCCAACTCGGCCTCAGCCGGCGCGCGGGCACGCTCCCGCAACGCGATGATTCCCTGCCCGAGGTCGAGGAGGTCCGGGTGGGCAGCGTCGAGGTCGCGCAAGCGGTGGGTCGTGTCCTCCGCCAGGGCCAGATCGGCGGTCGTGAGCGCCAACCGGGCGAGCGCCGACCAGGCGTCCGCCGCCTCAGGGGCGTCCCGCAGCCAACGCCGCGCGGCCGCGACGTCCCCCAGACGCACCGCCGCCGCGGCGAGGCGACCGCAGGTGGGGGCGTCCTGGGGCGAAAACCGCGCTCCGACCTCGAGCGCGGCCTGGTCGTCCGCGAGGTGGTCCACCAGGAGCTCCACCAGGGCGGATACGCCGCCGGCATCCTGGGCCGCCGCGGTCTCGAAGGCCGCGCGTGCGCCGTCGTAGTCGTAGGCTTCGAGCAGGGATTGGCCTCGGGCCAGGTCGCCGTCGGGGACGGGTGGAGCGGGGCGGGTCTTCGCCGACGCAGCCGCAGGCACCGGACGCTGGCGCGGAGCGCCGAGGATCTGGCGTTCCTCCACCACCCGGCGCGCATCGTCATCCAACGCGGCCAGGGGGGCGTGACAGGCATCCCGGGTCCCGTGAGCGTGGGCGATGGCCACCGTCCCGTTCGCCTCCACCGTGAGCGTGAGCACCTCGGCATGGTGCCGGATGAGCCAGCTCTGGAGGCGGGCCTTCAGCGCGTATCGCCGGGCCGCCTCTCCGGGGGCCACCGCCCGATCCGTGGGGTTGACAGTGTGGATGAGGGCGAACACGTCTTCGATCCGCGCCCGGGCCCGCCCCGAGAGCACCGCCTCTGCGTCGATGTGGGTCCGCGCCTTTCCCATGTCCTGGCTCATAGCCGACGCACGCTCCCCCACGCCATCCCTCCCCGGCGCAAGAATTCCCGATCTTTTTGCGGCACGCCCCTTGCATTCTTCTTCTTCTTCCTCTTCTATGGTCACAGTCGACCGTGTCTTCGGGTGGTCCGAGGTGGTCAGAGGGTCGACGACAATGCGTACCGAACGGATGGTGATCGATTGGCGGCAGGTGGCTTCAGCGACGACCGGCGCGGGGATCGTGGTCCCGTGCGGGCCGTTCCGCTCGTTCGCGGGGGCCTTGAAGGGGCGGGTGTATGGGGAGCTTGCCGGGCTGATCAACACGCCGTCGATCATTCCCGCCATTCAGTGGGGCAACCTCGACTTCACCCCGATCGGGTCGACAGTCAAGCTGCTTCCGGCCACAGGCGTCACGGCGTGGACGGCGCAGCAGTTCTACGGGTTCGACGTCACGAATCCGTGGCAGGTGCTCGATACCACGGGAGCGAACAGCTACGTCAACGGGCGCCCGGTCTTCCTGGTCAGCAGCGCGGTGGGCGGGACGGTCGCGATGGCAGGCGTCACCGCCGTCATCGAGATCCTGTTCCAGTAGCCGCGATGCCACTCCGCTCGGCAGGTACGGGGTACACGACGACGGTGCTCGGAAGCGGCGGCCGGTGGACGGTCGTGCGGCCGGGTGGGGGTGGGATCGAGGCGCGTGGGTTCGGAAGTCTCGAACGGGGGTTCGCCGGGTTGGGCGCGCTCCCTGGTGGGGGGTGGACCGCTGGTTTTTCGCTGATCCCGGCCCCCATCTCTGTGGAGCTGGGCGCGTTCGACACCTCCCGGGACCTGATTTATCAGAGCTCGGGTTCCGTCACCGACGTCTCCGTCGCTTTCGGGACCGGCTATTGGGGTGCAGTGTACCGGGAGAAGCATCGCTACGCCGTCTACGCCGATCCAGACCGCTACACCCGCATTCAGCGTTGGGACGTGGGCACGGGGAGTTGGGTGCTGGAGTACACCGGGTCCGTCCTGGGCAACGTGAACCGGGAGGACTCGACCCGACCCACCGCTTCCTGGCCTGCGTTGGCCTGCAACGGCGGCGGTGCGGTCACCACCCCGCCGCGGTGGGTGGCGGTGTACGCGGGCGCCGATCAACAGGTGGTGATCATCGAGGCCAAGGGATCGGTGACCAGCGACGGACCCGTGCTCGGTTTTCGCGAGTTCGAAATCCCCCCCTCTGTCAAGAGAGGAAAGATCTCCCAACCCGTCGTAGCGGTCGGACAGACAGGCGGCGTGTACGTCGCCTGGGCAGAGGATCCCGACGGCGACGGGAGCGGTCGGGTGGTCATCCGATGGCTCTACTCGGGAGACCCGTTCTCGTGGGACGCCGCCGACGTTGAGGCGGTCGACGACCCGGGAGGAGACTGTACCCTTCCGTCCCTGGCCATCTCCGGGACCGGTGTGGTGATGCTGGTCTGGCGGTTCGAGGACGACGACGGCGCGCGGTTCATCCATGGGATCGTCGGGAGTGAGGATCCCGACGTGGTGTGGGGCCTGTACGCGCTCACCACCGCGTCCGTGTGGGAGCTCACCACCTCCGGGTCCGACCGGGACCCCTGTGTGTGGGCCAACGCCGCCGGCCGGTTCTGGTGCGCGTGGATCAACTACGACCCCGGCGGCGATTGGGCGGCCGTGCAGGTGGTCACCACGTCCAACGGGCTTGACGGCTTCGCGGGTGCGGCGCCGGTGTACGTGACCGAGCCCGTCCTCAACGCGTTCGCAAACTTCCCCAACGGGGCGGCCACGGACACCCACGCGGTGCTGACGTGGGAGGTGGGACGCGCCACGGGCGAGCGCACGGACCGGAGAATCGGCATGGCCGCGCTGGAGACGACTGATCCCGACCGCTGGTCCACGCCCGATCTCAACGTGCTGGGCTTCCCGGACGGCGAGGACGTCCAGGGGCAGTACCCGAGCGTTTCCGTGTACGATTGGGGGGCCGCCACCTTCGTCCAGCTCTTCTGGATGCGAGGCCAGAGCAGCGACACCACCGCGGACTACTACGAACCTGCCAGCCTGCACCTCATCGAGGGTACGGTGGTTCAGGCGGAGCGCGTCATCCACGGCGCCCCCACGCGATGAGGCCGGCTCCGGGGCCCATGGCGATGGTGTTCCTCGCGGCGTGCCGCTTCGAGGCCGCGGGGAAGGGGGACGACTCCGTCGCGGTCGTAGATTCCGAAACGCAGGAGGAGCCCGACCCGGTGGACACCTCCTGCGGCGTGGAGACCATCTGGTACGCCGACGTGGACGCCGACGGCTACGGCGACCCCGAGGTGACGGAGTACGCCTGTGACGCGCCGCTCGGGTACGTCGAAGGGGCGGAGGACTGCGGCGATACGGATTCGAGCGTGCACCCGGGCGCCGAGGACATCGCCTGGAACGGTCGGGACGAGGACTGCGACGGCGTGGACGCCTGCGGGCGGATGTACGTGGGGAACCTGGACCTGGACGGCCTGGGAGAGACCGAGATGATGGCGTTCTGCGCCGACTACGACGGTGTGTCCGGAGACGTGTCGGTTCGGGAGGTCGCCACCCCCGACCTGACCGCGCTCTCGTGTCTGTGCGGGGTCTCCGGTACGATCACCATCGAGGAGAACACCATCCTCACCTCTACCCTTGGCCTCTCCAACCTGAGGTACGTGGGCGGTGACCTTCTGCTCTGGAACAACCCACCGACGGCGCTGGACGGGCTCGTGAACCTTAGTTGGGTGGGAGGAAGCCTCTCGGTAACGTGGGGTGTTGCGGATACTTTTGGTTTGGCCAACCTCGTTTCTGTAGACACCCTCTATCTTGTGGGCGTTGGGAAGGGCGGCCTGATGGGGCTGAACCGCCTGGAATCCGCCGGGGGTGGCGTGGTACTCAATGGAGAGTACCTCGACTCGCTGGAGGGACTTGGGGGACTTCGGAGTGTTGGCTCGCTGGTCTTCGACACGCCCAACCTGGTCACCACCCTCGCGCCCCTCTCCGGGTTGCGGGTGATTGGTGGAAGACTGTGGATAACCAACGCACCCCTTCTCCAGACCCTCGACGGCCTCCAGAACGTCACCCAACTCGAACGCCTGACGATCCAGGGCGCCGGTGTGCTCACCGACCTGGACGGGCTCTCGGCAGTGCAGGTGGTGGAGGATGGCTTCATCGTCACCGGGGCCCCGCTCCTCACTCGCGTCGCCCTCCCCGCGTTGACCGACATCGGCGGGGAGATCACGCTGGAGGACCTCCCTGCCCTGTCGAGCCTCGACGGTCTGGCCCTTCCCGACAGCTACGGGTGGTCCGTCAGCCTCGTAGACGTGGGCCTGACCCGGATCGACGCCCTGACCAACCTCCAGATCGTGCACGGCTTCGAGGTGACCGGAACCCAACTCGTAGACTTCTCCGGGATGGAGAACCTGGGTGTCATCTACGGGGATCTGGTCATCACCGACAACCTCCTCCTCGATGACGTCTCGGCCCTGGAAGGAATCCGTCGCGTGTCCGGTTCGCTCATCATCACGGGCAACTCCTCCCTCGGCCACACCCGCGCGCTCGAGCTACGAAACGCCATCGGCGACGAGAACGTGGGCGGAGACGTAGTCGTCGAGCAGAACGGACCCTGATGACACCGCCATCCGGGCTCTCCCGCTTGCCCGATCGATAGCGCGCTCCGCCCGATGGTCACAACGCCTCGCTCCCCCGCGCCATGGTAGCGTGGGCCCTCGCGGACGCGATCGGGGAGGCGAACATCGCCGGCGGGGTGTACATCGAGGGGAACCTGGACTGAGACGGGGTTAAGCGCCCCCCCGCCGAGGTCCCCATGTCCTTTCGTCCCGTCATGCTCTGCATCCTCGACGGGGTCGGCTGGGGCCGGCGGGACGAGACGGACGCGGTGTTCATGGCCCGCACCCCGGTGCTCGACGGGCTCATGCGCGACTACCCGCACACGCTCCTACGCGCGCACGGCACGGCGGTGGGCCTCCCCTCGGAAGCCGACATGGGCAACTCCGAGGTCGGCCACAACGCCATGGGCGCCGGCCGGGTGGTGGACCAGGGCGCGAAGCTCGTGGACTACGCAATCGCTTCGGGGGAGCTGTTCAGCACCGACGCGTGGCTTCGGATCGCCGCGTGCCGCACGGTCCACTTCATCGGCCTGGTCAGCGACGGGAACGTGCACTCCCACGTCAAACACCTGAACGCGCTCATCGACGCGGCGCACGCGGCCGGTGTCGCCCGGATCCGCGTGCACGTGCTGACCGACGGGCGCGACGTACCCGACCGCTCCGCCCCCCAGTGGGTGGGGCCGTTGGAGGCCAGGCTGGCGGCCTTGCCGGACGGCGCGGTGGCCTCGGGCGGCGGGCGGATGAGCATCACCATGGACCGCTACGAGGCGGACTGGCAGATGGTGAAGCGGGGCTGGGACACGCACGTGCACGGCGTCGGTCGCCCGTTCCCGTCCGCGTCCATCGCCCTGGAGACCCTCTACGCAGAGGACCCCAAGGCGTCCGATCAGTGGCTCGCGCCCTTCGTGGTGGTACGGGACGGGGCCCCCGTCGGCCGCATCCAGGATGGCGACGGCGTCGTGCTCTTCAACTTCCGCGGGGACCGCGCCATCGAGCTCTCCCGCGCGTTCGACGACGACGACTTCCCCTTCTTCGACCGTGGTTTCCGCCCCAAGGTGGCCTACGCCGGGATCATGCAGTACGACGGGGACCTGAAGGTGCCACGGTCGTTCCTGGTCAACCCGCCGGCCATCGACCACACCGTCGGCCAGTACCTCGTCGCCGCGGGCGTCCGCACCGGCGCGCTCTCCGAGACGCAGAAGTATGGGCACGTGACCTACTTCTTCAACGGGAACCGGTCGGGGCGGCTCGATGACACGCTGGAGGAGTACGTCGAGATCCCGTCCGACAACGTGCCCTTCGACCAGGCCCCCGCGATGAAGGCGGCCGCCATCGCTTCGCGCGCCGCGGAGATGCTGCGGTCGGGGCGCTTCGACTTCGTGCGCCTCAACATCGCCAACGGCGACATGGTGGGCCACACCGGCAACTTCGCCGCCACCGTCGTGGCGATGGAGGTCGTGGACGCCGCGCTCGGCGTGCTGGTGGAGGCCGCCCGCGCGGTGAACGCCATCCTCCTGGTCACCGCCGACCACGGCAACGCCGACCTCATGGTGGAGCTCGACCACCGCGGGCGGGTGGTCCTCGCGGCGGACGGCACCCCCAAGGCCCGCACCAGCCACTCGCTCAACCCGGTGCCGTTCATCCTGGTCGATCCGCTCCGGCAGTGGCGCCTCGTTCCCCCGGCCGGCGCCGGCATCGCCAGCGTGGGCGGAACCCTGCTGGCCCTCTTCGGCGTGCCGCTCCCCGAGGGCTACCTGCCCCCGCTCGTCACCCTCGCCGCTCAACACTGAGCCGGAAGCCCCATGCTCGTCGACCTCCGCTCCGACACCCTCACCAGGCCTACCGCCGCGATGCGCCAGGCCATGGCCCAGGCCGAGGTGGGGGACGACGTGTTCGGCGAGGACCCCACCGTCAACGCGCTCGAAGCCCGGGTGGCGGCGTTGCTCGGCAAGGACTGGGGCCTGTTCGTGCCCACCGGCACGATGGCCAACCAGATCGCGTTTCGGTGCCTCACCGAGCCGGGCGACGAGGTGGTCCTGGAAGCAGACGCGCACCCCTTCCACTACGAGGCCGGCGCGGCCGCGGTGATCTCGGGGGTGACCATCCGCCTCGTCCAGGGGCAGAAGGGGGTCCTCGATCCCGAGGTGCTCCGCGGCGCCGTCCGTCCGCCCAACGTCCACCATGCGCCCGCGCGGCTGCTCTCGGTCGAGAACACCGCCAACCGGGGCGGCGGCACCGTCATCCCGGTCGAACGGACGGCGGCCCTGGCGGAGGTCGCCCATGCCGCGGGCCTCCACACTCACCTGGACGGCGCGCGCCTCTGGAACGCCGCGGTCGCCACGGGCACCCCGCTGGCGGCCTACGCCGCCCCCTTCGACATGGTCAGCGTGTGCTTCTCCAAGGGGCTGGGCGCCCCGATCGGCAGCATGGTCCTGGGCCCGAAATCGGTGATGGAGCGTGCCCGTCGTTTCCGCAAGATGCTCGGCGGGGGCATGCGCCAGGTCGGGGTGCTCGCCGCCGCCTGCGACCACGCGCTCACCCACCATCTCCCCCTGCTGGGGCTGGATCACGCCCGCGCCCGCCGCCTCTACGACGCGCTCGGCGTGCAGGGCTGGGCGCTGGAGGACCCCCCGGAGTCCAACATGGTCTACGTGCGGACCCCCGACGCCCCCGCCCTCGCCGAGCGGTTGGGCGCCCAGGGGGTGCGCTGCATCGCCCTCGCCTGGGACCGCATCCGCCTGGTGACCCACCTCGACGTCGACGACGCGGGGATCACGTTCGCGATCGAACGGTTCGCCACGGCCCGCGGGTAGGCCGATCACCGGCCGGGGGTACCCCGACCGACCGGCCCCGGCTCTACAGCCCCGTCACCGTACCCGACGGCCAGTCGATCTCGCAGAAGGACTCGGCCGCGTCTTCGGTGTTGATGTTCCGCGTGTCGGTCCACGCGAGCGAGCCGGCGATGTACACGTTGACCGTGACGTCGTTGGTGCCGTTGTAGACCGAGCCCGGGTAGTCGTTCACGATGACGGTGAAGGTGCCCGTC
>JAYVAS010000375.1:0-6745 GCA_043750895.1 Pseudomonadota bacterium | reverse complement strand
CCGACACCGACACCGACACCGACACCGACACCGACACCGACACCGACACCGACACCGACACCGACACCGACACCGACACCGACACCGACGTCCAGACCGATGCCGACGGCGACGGGTTCTACGCCGAGGTCGACGACTGCGACGACGCCGACCCGAACATCAGCCCCATCTCCCCCGAGCGATGCGACGATCGGGTCGACAACGACTGCGACGGCGAGGTCGACGAGTCAGACGCTATCGACGCCGGCGAGTACTGCACCGACGCGGACGCCGACACCTACGGCGATCCCGACACCGCCTACATCACCTGCCGCCCCCGGGTCGGAGAGGTGAACAACTGCGATGACTGCGACGACACCGACGACGCCGTCCTCGAATGCCCTCCCGGCGGCGACGACGAGACCATCTGCCCCGCCTCGGTGGGCACGTCGGACGGCCTCGTCCCGCGATTCACCGGCACCTGCGACACCACGCTGGGTTTCGTGGAGTTCGGCGGGAACTGCTACTACTCGGTCACCGCGGCCGCGACCGACTGGCGGGACGCCCGGTCGAGCTGCAACGCGGCGTCGATGCACCTCGCCACCGTGACCTCGGCGGACGAGGACACCTTCGTACAATCCCTCCAGAGCAACGGGCACCTCGGCGCCTGCGATGCCGACGCCGAAGGCACGTTTCTGTGGGTCACGGGCGAGACCCTCGCCTACACCAACTACGCCAGCGGCCAACCCGACAACGACGGCAAAGGACAGGACTGCCTCATCCACACCGGCGGGGAGTGGTACGACGACGCCTGCAT
The DNA here is from genome assembly GCA_043750895.1 of Pseudomonadota bacterium. Lineage (GTDB taxonomy): Bacteria > Myxococcota_A > UBA796 > UBA796 > SXON01 > JAYVAS01. The sequence continues at coordinate 5,949 of JAYVAS010000375.1, read as the reverse complement.
CCGCAACATGTTGAACACCGGGTACGTCTGCGAGGCCGAGACGGAGGCCACCGACACCGGTCCCTCCGACACCGCCACCAGCGCGCTGCGGGAAGCCCTGTCCCCTCCCCGGGCACCTATGTCCGTCCGCCGCGCCACGCCCCGAATTGAAGACATGGTGTGCTTGCCGTAGTTGGCCCGCAGCGGGCCTCGGCCCGCGCGCGTCGGCACTACGGCTACGGCGCGTCGATGGTCGGGCTGCCCCCGACCCCGCTCGCCACGAACGCTGCCGCCTGGTCCGCACGCTCCGCCAGCGCGTCATGGCCCGCCGCCACCTGCACACACCCTGCCGTGCGCCGGCCGTCGTCGGTGGAGATGTTCTCAGTGACCGGGTAGCCGCTCTCGCTCTGGCCGTAGTCGGAGAGCACCGGCCCGGCTACCGGGATCCATCCGGCGCGGAGCGCGGCCTCCAACGAGCCGAGGCCCACCTCGGCGTCGTCGATCCCTTCGACCACCAGCAGGTCCTTGGCGACGGTGTAGGGGTCGCGCACGACCGCGTATGCGGTGGTGGTCGGCTCGACGGCGTCCAGCACGCCGCCCAGCAGGCTCACCAGGGGGTGCGAGACCCGGAGAGCGGAGTCGCCGAGGGCCACTTGCAGCGTGTGCTTGACGTCCACCGGCGTGGTGGCGCTGACCATCCACGCCCGCAGATCCCCCCAGGGGTTGCCGAGCACCCCGCCGCGGAGCCGGGTCGACCAGGCGAGCAGCGGCACGGCCGCGGTGCCGCCGAAGCCATGCCCGTCGACCCAGAGGCTGTCGGCGTCGAACACGATGTCGGTGCCGAGGGGGCTGTCCGATCCCCGGAGCCCCACGTCGGCGGCCCAGGCGATGACCGCGTGCGGGTCCGCGATGGACTGGAGCCAGTCTCCGCGCCACCCCACCGGATCGGACGGGTCGGCGAAGGTGACCGCCGCGCCCTGCCAGGGGTTGTCGAGGCTGAGCAGCGCCACCCCGGTCGCTCCGTAGGCGGCGGCGCTGCCGCGGGTGAGCGCCGCGTCGGCGCGGGCGTCGAGATCGGGGAGACTCAGCACCAGTGGCCAGCCCGCCGCGGGCGCCGTCCCCGTGGGGACGGTCAAGGTCGCGCACACCGCTCGGCTCCCCTGGGCCTGGGGGCGGAAGCTGGCGTCGAACACCATCGCGCCGTCGGCGCCGCGGTAGTCGGGGAGCGCGAAGCTCAGGTTCAGCTCCTCGACGCCGGCCGCCCCGGTACAGCCGAGGTCGCAGCCACCCCCCGTCCCACACCGGGCCGCCGTCGCGGTGACCGCCGCGTCGTCTCCGGCGCCACGGAGGTAGCGGCTCTCGGCGGCCGGATCCCCGGTGGTGAACACCGCGGCGCCCGCGATGTCGTCTCCGTTGACGCGGCCGTCGTCCACGAAGGCCCGCAGCGGCGCGTAGCGGTCCCACGCGGTCGCGAGCGAGAGGTCGGCGGGCCGGTCCGCCTGCATCATCACCTTGAAGCCGTCGTCGCGGGTGAGGCCGACCCCGGCGGTGTCGGTGATGCCCTTGGTCACCCACACCGCGTAGGTGTGGTCGGGGAGCAACGGCTCGCCTTCGTAGGTGGTCACCGAGAGCCAGTCCTGGCACACGTACTTGCCCCGCGACGTGCCGGTGGCGTAGCGCAGCGAGCTGCGGACCCCGTAGTCGTCGGCGTCGGGGTCCAACGATGCGACGAACACCGTCGCGTCGTCGCTCAACGCCTTGATGGAGGAGATGTCCTGCTTCCGGTTGAAGCGGAAGGTCACCGTCGGGTTCACGGGGAAGCCCACGAGGCCCTCGTAGGCCCCGAGGATGGCGCCTACCGCCGGCGCGACCTCGCCCGGGTCGGGGTGACCGGAGAGGTCGGGATGGCCGCCGATGTCGATGCGCAGGTCGTTCGGGAACGGCAGCGCGTAGAAGTCGAGCGTGCCCGAGGCCGGAAGGTCGGGCACGTCGAAGAGGACGTAGAAGAAGTCGCCGTCGACGTCCTCGGGCGGGCATTCACCCCCCTCCCAGAAGGGCACGCCCACGTCCTGGCACACCCCCGCTTCGCAGTAGTGCCCCGCGAGGCAGTCGTCGTCGGCGTCACACGCCTCCCCGTCGGCCGCGGTGCCCGGCGACCCCTCGGGCACGCAGGTGTTGTCCCCCGAGCAGAGGAGCCCGTAGCCACACTCCAACGAGTCGGAGCACTCGTCCCCCTCGGCCGTGGTCCCGAGATCCCCAGCGACCTGGCAGGTCCCGTCGTGGGCGCAGGCGCCGCCCTCCCGACACTGGGAGTCGCGGGTGCAGGCGTCGCCCACGCCCCCGCCGTTGGAGATGGAGCCCAGCTTGGGGGCACAGGCGACGACGAGGGTGACCAGGAACCAGCGCATGGCCCATGTTAGCCGCGCCCGATGCTCCTGCGTGTACCGACCGACATCCCCGATCTCGCCACCGCCGTCGCCCGCGCCGAAGACGGAGACGAGATCCGGATCGAGGGGGTGGTGGTGGGCGGGGTGACCATCCACAAGAAGATCAAGCTGACGGGGGGCGAGCCCGACTCCCCGCACGAGAGCTGGGGCGTGGTGCGCGGCGGCGGGCCCCGGGCGCTGATACTGGCGGGCGACGCCCGGGTGTACAACCTACGAGTGGAGAACCCGGCGGGGCACGGGATCCGTGTCGAGACGGGGGCCCCGTTACTCGCCTTTCTGCGGCTGGACGTGGCAGAGACGGCCCTCGGCATCGTCGGCGACGCCGCCCCCAAGGGGGGGGAGCTCGACGTGGTCCGCTGTAACAACGGGATCCTGGTCATCGGCACGGCGCGCCCGATGGTCACGGACGTGCGGATCACGGCCGCGGGCGGGGGCGTCGTGGTGCGGGAGCAGGGCGGCGGAAGGTTCGTGAACCTTACGCTCGTCACCGGGCGCTTCGCCGCCGTCGAGGTGGCCGACGACGCCACCCCCGACATCTCGGTGGTCCAGATCCACGCCGCGACCGGCGCGATGTTCGTCCGCGACCGGGCGCGTCCCGTCCTGCACGACATCTCGGTCCATCGCTGTGGCCTGGCCGGCCTCGAAGTGACGGGGGCCGCGAACCCCGACGTGCAGGGGCTGTTGGTCCAGGACTGCGGCGGGGCCGGGCTGCACCTCCACGGCGACGCGCGCGGCACCTACGTGGGCGTCGAGGTCCGCGGCAGCGTGCTCGCGGGCGTGGACGTCGCCGAGCGGGCGGTGGTCGCGCTGGAGCGGGTGGACCTCGCCGCCACCGCCGGCGCCGGGCTGTACGTCCACGACGACGCCACCGCCGAGGTCGACTTCCTCGCCGTGAGCGGGGCCGGCGGCCCGTGTATCGACGCCCAGGGCCGCGCCACGGTGCGGGTGGACGACGGGACGCTCACCCACGGGCTCGGCGCCGCGGTGCGGGCGGGCGAGCACGCGGGGGTGACGCTGCACCGGGTCGGCCTCGTTGGCACGGGGGACGCGGTGCTCACCGCGGGCAGCGGGCGGGTAGAGATCGCCTGAAGGCGCGGTGCGTGGATGCGGGCGTGCGCGACCCGGACGGCCATCGCCTCGAGGCGGTGATCCACGACACGGGCATCCGCTGAGCCGCAGGTCCCGCCACGCACCACGCACTAGGCGATCTGCACCGTCTCCTGCTCCTTGTCCCCGAAGCCCTCGTTGTAGAGCCGCGCGTAGGCGCCCCCGGCGGCGAGCAAGGCACGATGGGTGCCCACCTCGACCACCCTTCCCTGCTCCATGACCACGATGCGGTCGGCGCGGACGATGGTGGAGAGCCGGTGGGCCACGACCAGCGAGGTCTTGCGGGAGAACACGCGCTCGATCGCTTCCTGGAGCAACTGCTCGGAGAGCGGGTCCACCGACGCGGTCGCCTCGTCGAGGATGATCACCGCCGGGTCCCGGGCCAGGGTCCGCGCGAGGGCGATGATCTGCGCCTCGCCTCCGGACAGGTTGGCCCCGCGATCGCGCACCTCGTGCGCCATGCCGTTGGGGTAGCGCGCCGCGATGGCGGACAGGTTGGAGATGGCGACGGCCTCGGCCACGCGCGCCGCGTCGAGCGTCGGATCCCCGAGGGTGACGTTGAACTGCAGGCTGTCCGAGAAGAGCTGGACCTCCTGACGGACCGTGCCGATGGCGCGGCGCACCGAGGCCGGGGAGATCGACGAGAGCTCCACGCCGTCCACGGTGATCGAGCCCCGGTAGCCGTCGTGGACCCGACCGAGGAGCCGCACCAGCGTGCTCTTGCCGGACCCGGTGCGGCCCACGACCGCCACCACCTCGCCGGGGAGCAGGGTGAGGTCCACCTCGTGCAGGACGTCCGGCGCGTCGGGGCGGTACCGGAACGAGACCTTGTCGAGGCGCAGCGTGCCACTCGGCGCCGTCAGCTCACGATCCCCGGCCCCGATGCGCTCCTGGACCCCGAGGAGCCAGAAGATCTTCTCCAAGGCGGTGTCCGCCCGCTGCAGGAAGGTGATCTTGCCCGACAGCTCCCGGAGCGGCCGGAAGAGCCGATCGATGTAGTCGACGAACGCGACCACGAGGCCCACCGTCACCCCGCTGACCTCCAGCCCCACCTGCCGCGCGCCGTGCCAGAGCATCAGCGCCACGCACACCGAGGCGATGCCGTCGATGAACGCGTAGAGCGCCGCGTCGTAGATGTTGTTGGCGATGTTGGCGGTGCGGTGCCGGTCGTCCAGCACCCGGAAGCGGTCCTGGGCGCGTGCCTCCTGGCCGAAGAGCTGGAGGACCTCGACCCCCGCGAGCCGTTCGGCGGTGTAGCTGTTCAAGGACGCGAGGGCGTCGCGGATCTCGGCGAAGTAGACCCGCATCCGACGCCGGAAGAACTCGATGACCGCGGCGACGGGCGGGCCGACCAGCAGCAGGAGCCCGGTGAGCTTGGGGTCGAGCACCAACATCGCGCCGACGACGGCGAGCATGTTGACCACGTCGAGCAGGATGCTGATCGACCCCGCCGAGAGGGCCTCGGAGAGGGCGTCCACGTCCGAGGTGACCCGGGTGAGGATCTGCCCGGTGGGCTGGCGCTCGAAGAACTTCTGCGAGAGGCCGAGGATGTGGCGGAAGAGCGACTGCCGGAGCCGGAAGATGCTGTTCTCGGACGCCCGCGCCAGGAACAGGGAGTACGCCGCCTCGACCACGAAGGTCGCCACCACCGCCCCCAGGTAGAGCAGCGCGAGCCGCAGCAGGCCCTCGGGCACCCCGGCCACGATGTGGGCGTCGATGGCCTCCTTCATCAACATCGGCTGCGCCACGCCCAGGCCGGCGACGAGCGGGATGCAGATCATGGCCGCGACGAAGCCCCACACGTCGGGGACCAGGTAGGGCCAGATCTGGCGGACGCGGTTCATGCGGCGGCGCCCTTGTCGCTCTGGGCCTGCCAGGACTCCCGGTACACCCCGGGGCGCTCGATGAGCTCGGCGTGGGTGCCGCTGTCCACCAACGCGCCGGCGTCGAGCACCAGGATGACGTCGCAGCGCTCCAGCGCCGACATCCGGTGCGACACCAGGAACCCGGTGGCGCCCTGACCGAGCCGCCCCTGCAGGGTGCGGATCAGCTCCTGCTCGGTGGTGTGGTCCACCGCCGAGAGCACGTCGTCCAGCAGCACGATCTCGCCGTCCCGCGCGAGGCCCCGCGCCAGGGCGACCCGCTGCCGCTGGCCGCCGGAGAGCACGATGCCCCGCTCGCCCACCACCGTGTTCATCCCCTCGGGGAGCGCGGCCAGATCGGGCGTGAGGGAGGCGGCGGCGACCGCCTGATCCACCCGCTCGGCGCCGACGCCGAGCCCCACGTTCTCGCGGATGGTCTCGGAGAAGAGGAAGGCGGTCTGGGGCACGACCACGAGGTGACGACGGTAGTCGTCCAGATCCAGGGTGGTGATGTCGACGCCACCCACGTACACCGTGCCGGCCGGGGGGTTGCG
>JAYVAS010000374.1:0-3085 GCA_043750895.1 Pseudomonadota bacterium | reverse complement strand
GTTCACGAGGCCGAGCACGTGTTTGTCCGGGCGGGAGAGGCTCATGCCTTCGATGGTCATGTCGTCGGCGATATCGGCCAACGGCACGTCAATGATCGGCTGCTGGTACCAGACGATCTCCCCATCGTCGTCCAGGATCACGAACGCATCCCGGTTGCCCGTCGCGACCTCGGTCTCGCCATGGCACCCGTAGTGCGTCAGGAAGTTCCGTACGTCTCGCGTGCCGCCGCCCACGCTCGTCGTGATCTGGATGTGGCCGAGGTTCGCGGTGTCGGCTCCTACCGGAAGGCTCCCAGTCGTCGTCGTCCCGCAGACGCCGTGGGTGGCGAAGTTGGTGCCCCCGGGGGCGGCGGCGAAGGCCCGGACGTTGTAGGCGCGGCTCGGCTTCATGCCGTACACGACGAGGTTGAACGAATCCGCTTCGCGGTGTCCGAGACATCGCCCAACCCAACCTCGGTGTCCCCCCAAGCGTAGCATCGCGCAAGGCTCCGCCCTGCACCCGCCGGGGTCCTGACCCCTGGACCCCTAGCGCATCCTCCTCCTGGGCAATTCCGCCCGTCAGGAGGTTCTTCGTATGGGTCAGCTTCGTGATCGAATGGAAGCCGAGCTTCGGCTCCGCAACGTCTCCCCGCGCACTCGCAAAAGCTACCTCCGCGTCGTCCGCGCCCTCGCGGCCTGGCATCGACGGTCCCCTGCGGACCTGGACGCCGACGACGTCCGCGCCTTCCTCCTCCACCTCGTCGACGAGCGACGGGTGAGCCCCACCAACCACAAGATGCACGTCGCCGGCATCAAGTTCCTCTATCGCGAGGTGCTCGCGCGCCCCGACGTCTCCGAGGCCATCCCCTGGCCGCAGGTCCCGATCACGCTCCCCGACGTCGCAGCCCCCGACGAAATCCTGGCGCTCCTCGCCGCCGCGCCCACGAGCTTCTACCGGGTGCTCTGGATGGTCGCCTACGGGTGTGGACTCCGGGTGGCCGAGGTGTGCGTTCTGCGCGTGGAGGACATCGACCGGAAGCGCGGCTTGTTGCACGTCCGGGGCGGCAAGGGCAACAAAGACCGGTTGACCGTGCTCCCCGCCCGCCTCCTGGAGAGCCTCACCGCCTACTGGCGCGAGACCAGGCCGCCCGGTCCATGGATCTTCCCAGGGCGGGACGGCGGCACGCCGATCTCCACGCGCGCGGTCCAGCGCGAGATCCAAGCGACCGTCCGACGTGCCGGCATCGGTCGTCGGCTCACCTGCCACTTGCTCCGGCACGCGTTCGCCACCCACCTGCTCGAGGACGGCACCGACCTGCGCACCATCCAGGCGATGCTCGGCCACACGAGCCTTCGGACCACCACTCGGTACCTGCACATCCGGAGTGACCACATCGAGCGCGTCCGGAGCCCGCTGGACCGCCTGTAGTCCGCTGTGGACCGGCCCCGCTTCCGCGTCACCGACATCGCTCGCCTCTTCGGCGACGATGTGCGCGCGCGCCACCCCCTCGACGTCCCCCAGCGGCGAGCGCTCTCCGCCATGGCCCTCTGCCGTACGAGCGCGCTCGGCGGCCATCTGGAGGTCTGCGATGGCTGTGGTCACGAGGTGCCGGTCTACAACTCGTGTCGCAATCGGCATTGCCCGTCGTGCCAGGGCACGGCGGGCCGCGCCTGGGTCGAGCAGCGCATGGTGCGCGTCCTCCCCGTGCCCCACTTCCACGCGGTGTTCACCGTCCCCGCCGAGCTCCGCCCTCTGTTCCGCACCGATCGCGACGCCCTGTACGACTTGCTCCTCCGATGCGCAGCGCGCACACTCGAGGCCATCGCGCGCAAGAAGCTCGGGGTCACCGTCGCCACCACCGCCGTGCTCCACACCTGGAACCAGAGCCTGCTCTTCCATCCACACGTGCACTGCATTGTCACGGGTGGCGGCCTCACCAAGGATGGCGCCTGGAAAGCGACGCCCGAGCACTACTTGTTCCCCGTCCGATGGATGAGCAGCTTCTTCCGGGGAGCGGTAATCCGGGACCTCGGGGCGCTCCACAAGGCGGGCACGCTCCACCTCGCGCCAGACCTCGCCGCCCCCGGTGCGTTCAAGCAGTTCCTGCGCATCGTCTACCGGAAGGGCTGGGTCACCTACGTCAAGCGCCCGTTCGCCGGGCCCGAGGAGGTCTTTCGGTATCTCGCGCGCTACACCCACCGCGTCGGAATCTCGGATGGTCGCCTGCTCAGCGTGGACGACCAGACGGTCACCTTCGAGCGCCGAGGTCTCCCACCGCTCACCCTGCCGGGCGACGAGTTTTTGCGACGGCTGCTACTTCATGTGCTCCCGCCGCGGTTCCGGAAGATCCGGCATTACGGTCTGTACGCGCCGGCCGCCGTCCACACGACGCTCGAGGTTGCGCGTCGGGCCGTCGGCTCCGTCGTCCCCACGGTCGCCCCGGGTGCCCCGGTCCCGCTGGCCGAGCCGGCCGACGCACCTGCGAAGGTTGAGGACGAGCCGCACCGGACGTGCCCCATGTGCGCGGTGGGCGTCCTGCGCACGGTGCTGCGCCTCCCGCCGGGGATGGCGCGGTCGGCCCCCACGCCGATGCCTCTGGACAGCTCGTGAGCTCCCGCCGGCTCACCGTCCAACGAGACTACCGCGGTGCGGCGAGGGAGACCTCTGTCACACGAGCCAAATTCCGGCTTTGCGGGCGCCGGGTGGGGCCTGGCAGCGCCGCGACCACCCCGCCGGCAGGTGGGATCCGGGTCGCACCGGCCTCGAGACCACCCCCGCCAGGGAGACGACCCGGGCCAATACCGCCATATGCGGTGCCTACGCCGTAGGACAGCGGTAACCCCGCGGATTCGTCCAACCCGCGGCCAAGAGCCCGCACAGCGCGGCGGGCGAGTCGTGTGCGGTGGCGGGCTCCTGGCCGCTCAGAGTTAGGTGCCGTCGGGGCGAACAGCGCGGCGATCCAGAAGTCGCGCACCGGGTTGGCGACGCGATGCTCCGCCTCCGGAGCGTTACCTACGTGAGCACGCCAGCAGGGGTCGCCGCCGATGGGCAGCTCAAGGGGCCGGCCTCTCAGCATCCCCTGGCTTCGAGATTGCGGGTGGGTTA
>JAYVAS010000373.1:0-6626 GCA_043750895.1 Pseudomonadota bacterium | reverse complement strand
ACCGGGACCGAGCTGACGGTGGACGGCAACACCGAGGCCGGTCTCTGGTCGTCCGGCGACGGCAGCGCGATCACCGTCACCGAGAGCATGGTCACCGGCACCCGGAGCGCCGCCCGCTACGGCGTGGCGATGGGCGTGGTCGGCTTCGACCGGGGCATCCTGGACTTCTCGGGGACCATCTCGGGCACCGCCGGGCCGGGTGCGGTCGCGCAGTCGAGCGGGTCGGTGTCGATCCACGACGAGGCCGTCATCGAGGACTCCCAGTTCGCGTCCCTGGTCGTCTGGGACGCGACGGCGACGCTCCGGGGCGTCACCCTGGACGGCGTGGTGGCCCAGGCATCGGACACCCTCACGCTGGGGGGCGGCGCCGCGGTGTACCTGCAGAGCGCCGAGGGTGTCTCGGCGTTGACCCTGGACGAGGTCACCGTGTCGGGGGTGCTCGAGGGCGTGTACCTGATGGGCCCGGGCGCGTATCTGGTGCAGAACAGCACCCTGTCCGGGCCGCGTCGGGGCTACGGCGTCTACGCCGCCGGTGGGGTGTCGCCCTGGGACGGCACGACCGGGCTGCGCATCCTCGCCGACACCGTGAAGGACTGGGAGGTCGGGGTGTTGCTCGAGGCCTCGTCGGCGACCGTGACCGACGCCGTGTGGTTCGGCAACGAGGTGGACGTGGTGCAGACGGGCTGCTCCGACGCCGTGCCCCCGATCGACGGCGGCGGCGATCTCGGGGTGTCGGTGTTGTGTTCGGACGCGGTGTGGCCGTCCTTCCTGCCGGTCTGGATTCCGTTGGGGTGAGATCCTGGCGGTCACCCGTGGTGTCACCTACGGGCGGGTGCTCTCGGAGTTCACGGAGGACGAGTTGGAGGAGTTGCTCCGTGATGCGGAGTAGGCGGCACCCTGCCCCTCCCTTCCCCTACGGCGCAACGTGGCCTCCCGGGTCTCGCAGACAGGGCACCAAGACGTCGGGCTCCAACTCGACGGGTGGGGCGTCCCCGCGTCGTCGTCCCCATGGCACCCACCCCCTGCGACCCGCTGTCTACCCGCCCTCCCCGCGATAGGTCCGGCTCATGCCCTTCCACAGCGACACGCCCGTCGGCATCGACCCTCGTGTGGACGTGGTGTTCCAGAAGTTGTTCGGGGATCCCCAGCACGAGCGGGTACTGGTGCAGTTCCTCAATGACGTGCTGACGCCTGCGTCGCCGATCCTCCGCGCGGAGGTGCGCAACCCGTTCCACCCCTCGAAGTTCATGGAACAGAAGTCGCTGATCCTGGACATCGAAGCCCGAGATGAGACGGGCCGCACGTTTCAGGTCGAGATGCAGCGGCGCTCCGACCGCGGCCTGGACCAGCGGATGCTGTACGGGTGGGCGCGGTTGTACACCGAGCAGCTGGAGCGGGGCGCCGCCTACACCACGTTGCGCTCCGTGGTGAGCGTGTGGGTGTGCGAGGAAGACCTGTTCCCGTCGGCGCGGCAGGCGCATCTGCGCTTCGGGCTGGTCGAGCTGGAAGAGCGCTTTCTCTTGACCGCGGACATCCGCTTCGAGGTGTTGCAGCTCTCGCGCTGGAAGCGAGACCGGTCGGACTTGACGGGTGAGCCGGCGCGCCCATGGTTCTGGTTCCTCAACGAAGCAGAACAGTGGCGGGAAGTGCCGCCTTCGATCAACAATGAGGCCCTGGAAGAAGCGATGGAGATCCTCAACGAGTTTCGGACGGACGTGGCGCTCAACGAGCTGTACCGAGGCCGCTTGGAGGCCGAGCGGGTGGAGCGTGGCCGACAGGAGGAGCTGGCGGATGCGCTGGCGGCGCTGGTGGCGAAGGACGCGGCGCTGGAGCGCGAGCGCGCAGAGAAGGAGCGCGAGCGCGCAGAGAAGGACGCGGCTCTCCAGGGGGAAGCGCGCGAGCGGGCCGAGAAGGAAGCCGCCCTCGCCGAACTTGCGGCGCTACGGGCCGCGCTCGAGCGTGATCGCCGGTGATCGCGGCTCGGGGGGCGTTGCGGGGGCCCTCCCCCGCCCCCAGAAACGCAGCCCTGGGGCACCTCCGAACCGCGGGATCCCTCGACGCGTCGACGTCGATCCTCACCAGAGACGCAGCCCTGGATTTCGTTGGGGTGAGTCCCCCATGCCGCCCGCCGGTCGGCAGCCCGCGGCGAGCACAGACGTTGCCAACAGGTGAAGAAGAGTAGGAGCATCTGGCCCTCGTCCTTCGAGAGCGCTCCGAAGCCAAACAAGAGCAGTTAGCCCTTGGGGCGTGCCTCCCCAACTCGTTCACCGTCCCGCTCCGCGCCTGGTGGTGTTCGGAGCCATGGTCTTCCTGGCGTTGAGCATCCTTCCCGGGCTGGTGATGGCGCCCCAGAACTACGCCAACCCCGGCGGCGCCTTCGGGTTGCTGGTGTTTCTGACGTTCGAGGTGTTGCTGCTCTCGTTCGTCTTGCGCCGGGTGGACGTGTTCGTCGAAGGCGAGACGGTGCGCATGTTGAACGCGCGCTGGCCGCTCTCGACGCTCACGAAGTCGGTGGCGAGGGGCGACGTGCGGGGGGTCGAGTTGCAGCGAGCACCGCGGGGGCGCGGGGTACGGCTGGCCTTGCAGCTGGCGGATCGCACCTCGATGCCCCTGACTGAGTCCTACTTCGGCGCTTCAGGCCAGACCGACTTGGACCTCGCAAGGCTTCGGTCGTTGCTCACTGCGCGAGCCTGAGGTTCACCGCGCGCGCCTCCGCGCGCTCCGTCGGGTCGAGGCTCGCTCACCAGTTCGATCGGCTCCGGGGCCCACGGTGCCACGGCGTCGACGCCCGACCTTCTCAAATCGTGTGAGTATAGTTGACACCAAACCGTTTTGGTGTGACTATAGTCTACATGAAATCCCGCCCCTACATCCAGGGCCGTCGCGCCGAAGCGGCCGCCAACACGGCGACGCGGATTGTCGAGGCCGCTATCGACCTCTTCCTGGAGATGGGGGACACGCCGACGCTCGAGGCCGTCGCCGAGCGGGCTGAGGTCGCGGTGCAGACCATCCTCCGGCGCTTCGGGTCGAAGGAGGGGTTGGAGGCGGCCGCGCACGATGCCGTTCGGCGGCGGATCGTCGACCAGCGCGATCGCGCCCCCGTCGGGGACGTCGTCGGCGCCGTGGCCAACCTCGGGCAGCACTACGCCGAGTTTGGCGAGGTGTCGCTTCGCCTGCTCGCGAGCGAGGGCACGAGCCCCGCCGCGACGGCGAGGACGCGAGAGGCGCGCGCGGTGCACCGTGCCTGGGTGGAGCGCGTCTTCTCCCCCTCGCTCACCGCGTTGAGCCCCCTGGATCGAGAGCGCTGCGTGGTCCAGGCGGTGGTCGCCACCGACGTCTACGTCTGGAAGCTCCTCCACCGCGACCTCGGCCTCTCCCCCGCCGCGACCGAGTCCATGATCGTCGACCTCCTTCGTAAGATCTTCGCTTCTACCTGACGCCGCCGCCTGGTGGCCGCCCTCCCAACGCCCCGGAGCACGTCTTGGCCAACATCCTCGTCTACACCTCCCCCGCGCGGGGACACGTCTATCCCCTCCTGCCCACCCTCCTCGAGCTGAAGCGGCGTGGCCATACGGTGCACGTCCGGACGCTCGCCGCCGAGGTCGTCGGGCTGCAGGCTCTGGGGCTGGCCGCGTCGCCGATGGCACCGGCCATCGAGGGGCGGACACTCGACGACTGGCGGGCGAAGAGCCCGCTCCAGGCCGTCGGGCTGGCGTTCACGGCATGGTTGGACCGCGCGGTGCACGAGGTGCCCGATCTGCGCGCGGCGATCGTGGCGTCCGCCCCGGACCTGCTCTACATCGACGTGAACGCCTGGGGTGCGCTCGCCGCCGCGGAGGCGTCGGGGTTGCCGTTCGCCGTGTACTCGCCGTACTTCCTCAACGTCCGGGCTCCCGGGCGGCCCCCCTTCGGTCTGGGGTTGTCCCCCGCGCCCGGGTTGTTCGGGCGGCTTCGCGACGCGGTGGTGCGGGCGGTGGGGGCCCTCGCCACGCGGACCTATCTCCGCCGACTCAACCTGCTGCGACGGGGTCTCGCGCTTCCGGCGCTCGCCGAGCTGGAGGGCCTGACCGGACGGGCGGACCGGGTGTTGGCCTACACGGCCGAGCCGTTCGAGTACGCGCATGGTGGTTGGCCCGAGAACGTACGACTGGTGGGGCCTGGCCTGTGGGAGCCGCCCTCCGAGGGGCAAGCGGTGTCTGACGGTCCTGGCTCCCAGCGACCGTTGGTCCTCGTGACGTGCTCCACCGAGTTCCAAGACGACGGCGCGCTGATCGAGACCGCGCTCGCCGCGCTCGCCGACCAGGACGTCGACGTGGTCGCGACCACTGCCTCGCTCGACCCGGCGCGGTTCCAGGCCCCGCCCAACGCCACGGTCGTCCGGTACGCCGCGCACGGCCCCCTGCTGCGGCGCGCGGTCGCGGTGGTCTGCCACGGCGGGATGGGCATCACCCAGAAGGCGTTGGCGGCGGGCGTGCCGGTGTGTGTGGTGCCGTGGGGACGCGATCAGCTGGATGTCGGCGCCCACGTCGTCATCGGCGGAGCCGGTGTCGCGCTCCCCAAGAGCAAGCTCAGCGTGGACGCGCTGCGCGCCGCGGTGGACCGAACGCGGGCCCTTCGCCCGGGCGCGGCGCGGATCGCGGCGGCCTTTGCGGCGTCGGGCGGCGCCGCGGCGGCGGCCGACGTCCTCGAGGCGCTGGCCGGTGCCGTCGGGACGGAACGACGAGAGGGATCCGGTGCCGCGCGGCAGGCGGGGGGCGGCGGTCGCCTGTGACCACCGACCCGTGGTGCACGGGGCCTACCTGTGGCCTGGCTAGAACTGCGCCTGCTCCGTCGACCCTTCCAGCGCCTTGGTGCTGCTCTGCCCGCCGGTGATGATCTCGGTGAGCTGGTCGAAGTAGCCGGTGCCGACCTCCCGCTGGTGCTTGACGCCGGTGTACCCGATGGCTTCGGCGGCGAACTCCTCCTGCTGGAGGCGGCTGTAGGCGGCCATGCCTTCGTCCTTGTAGGCGTGGGCGAGCTGGTACATCGACAGGTTGAGCGCGTGGAAACCTGCCAGGGTGACGAACTGGAACTTGAAGCCCATCGCTCCCAACTCCCGCTGGAAGTTGGCGATCTGGTCCGGTGACAGGTGCTTCTTCCAGTTGAAGGAGGGAGAGCAGTTGTAGGCGAGGAGCTTCCCGGGGAACTTCGCGTGGACCCCCTCGGCGAAGGCGCGGGCCTCGGCCATGTCGGGCTTGGAGGTCTCACACCACAGCACGTCGGCGTAGGGTGCGTAGGCGATCGCGCGGGCGATCGCGCACTCGACGCCGCCCTTGAGCCGGAAGAAGCCCTCCGGGGTGCGGCTGGACCGGTCGATGAAGGCGTGGTCGCGCTCGTCGACATCCGAGGTGATGAGCTTGGCGGAGTCGGCGTCGGTGCGGGCGACGAGGATGGTGGGGACGTCGCAGATGTCGGCGGCGAGCCGGGCCGCGAGCAGGGTCCGGATGAACTGCCCGGTGGGGAGCAGCACCTTGCCGCCCATGTGACCGCACTTCTTCTCCGAGGCGAGCTGGTCTTCGAAGTGCACGCCGGCGGCGCCGGCCTCGATCATCGCCTTCATGAGCTCGGCCGCGTTCAGCGGGCCGCCGAAGCCGGCTTCGGCGTCGGCCATGATGGGGACGAACCAATCGCGGCTCACCGCGCCCTCCGCGGACTCGATCTGGTCGGCGCGACGGAGGGCGGCGTTGATCTTCCGGACCACCGCCGGGACGGAATCGACCGGGTAGAGGCTCTGGTCGGGGTACATCTGCCCCGCGGAGTTGGCGTCGGCCGCGACCTGCCAACCCGACAGGTAGATGGCCTTGAGCCCGGCGCGCACCTGCTGCATGGCCTGATTGCCGGTCAAGGCGCCCAGCGCCGCGACGTAGGGCTCGGTGTGCAACAGCTTCCAGAGCTGTTCGGCCCCCCGGCGGGCGAAGGTGTGCTCGATGGTCAGGCTGCCGCGCATCCGAGCCACCTGCTCCGGGGTCCAGGTGCGGGTGATGCCGGTCCAACGCGAAGGAATCGGGGTGTTTCCACCGTCCATGGGAGTCTCCAAGGGGTTCAAAGCAGGTCGTAGGCGGGAAGGGTGAGGAATTCGACGAACTCGGGAGCGATGCAGAGCCGCTCGAAGAGGCGGATGGCCTCGTCGAATCGGCCGCCGGTGAAGCGGGTTTCGCCGATTTCGCCCCGGACGCGCTCCATCTCTTCGGCGCAGAGCGCCCGGAGGAGCGCGGGCGTGCAGACAAGGCCGGTGTCCAGGGTGACCCCATGGCGGATCCACTGCCAGTTCTGGGAGCGGCAGATCTCGGCGGTCGCGGCGTCCTCCATGAGGTTGTACAGCGGCACGCACCCGCTGCCGCGCAGCCAGGCTTCGATGTACTGGACGCCGACCCGGATGTTGTGGCGGAAGGTCGCCTCGGTGCGGGTGCCGGTGTGGACCTCGAGCAGGTCGGCCTCGGTGATGTCGAGCGCCGGCAGGGCGCGGGCGATCTGGTTCGGACCGGCCATGTGGGCGTCGAAGATGTCCCCGGCGATGATCGAGGCCGGCGCCGCCGGCGTGCACTTCGAAGACCAGCTCGCCTCGGAGAAGAAGTGCGGTCACATGG
>JAYVAS010000372.1:0-1975 GCA_043750895.1 Pseudomonadota bacterium | reverse complement strand
GCCGGGCACCAGCTTCACGCACGTCGCGTTCGCGAACTGCCGGATGATGGGCGTGAACTGGACCGCCGCGAACCAGCTGACGTTCGCCGTGTCCTTCGAACAGTGCCGTTTGGACAGCTGTTTGTTCACGGGGATGCGCCTGAAGGGGCTCTCGATGGGTGTGGCTCTGCCACTGAGAATCGAGCTATTTCGCATCCTTACGGACACGCTTCCGCTTCGGCGGCTTGACGTCCCCGGTGTAGCTCGCGAGCACCTGGGCCATGGTGGCATCCCAGCGGTCCCCGGAGGAGGTCCCCGCCGCTCGGAGTCCCATGATGGCCTGGGCCCCTGTCGGCAGCCAACGAGCACCCGCGCGCTTCATGCGGACTTGTACGATCGTTTTCCCGGTGGCCTCCACGATGCCGCTCCCGATCGGGAGGCCGGCGGCCCGTGCCTCGGCGTAGCGTAGCCGGTCCTTGTTGTTGTCGAGGTACGTGAGGGCCCCGTGGAGGCCCGGCGGGCACGCCTCGGCTGCGTACTCGCGTTCCCAGACGCGAAGGTGCAGAAGAATCGTCTCGGCAGCCTCCGGCTCTGTGAGAAGCATCTCCTTCCAGTCCGCGAGCTGATCCGGGACGTAGCGCCCCGTCCCGCCGATGGCTGCGGCAAGATGTTCCACGCAGTGGTAGAAGTCCACGATGCGCGCGGCGACCGGCACGTTCGCGGTTGCGCGGTCCAGGATGTTCTGCATCTCCGGCGCCCCATCTGCGAGGGTGACGACGAGGAGATCGGGCCGACGCGACAGCAGCGCGTCGAGGTCCCTCCTGAACGAGGCTTCCATGTTCGCGGCGCCGCCCTCCGCAATGTGCGCGTGGCGGATGGTGGCGGTAGGCTCCCCTTTGTCGTCGTACACCGTGACGGCGCCGACGAAGGCCATCCGGTAGGTGACGGTCAGCGGCTTCTTGATCCCTGCCGCCCGATCGTTGGCGGTGACAGGCCGCGCCTCCGCCATCGGCAGCGAGATCCGGTCCACCGCGACGGCGACCGTTGTTGCACTGGGCGGTAGCTCGAGGGTCTCCGCGAGACCGACCTCGGCGGCCTCCCGCAGCACCTCCCAACGCTGGCCGACCGCGACGCCGATACGGTCCTGCGCGGCGCGGCTGTGGGGGAGGATCCCCGCAGAACGACAGACCAGCTCGGCCGACCGGGAGGGCATCTCCAGCGCGAGGGTGGCAGCGAGCTTCGCAGCCGCCGGTGTATACCTCCCTTCCACGATGCCGGCGCGCAGGTCCAGGGGAACGACCGTGGGCCCGTTCCGAACCCCCTGGCGTCGAAACAGTCCTCGCTGCACGCGGACTTCCCCTCGAAGCCCGAGGTAGTGGCCGTGCACATCGAGGTCCATCCTGCGGTACACCACCCCGTCGACGTCGACGAAGTCCGTCGTCGGGTCGAGGGCTTCGAGCATCCTGGCGATCGCGGAGCACTCAAGCTCACCGACCAGCGACCCGAGCACCCGCTCGGCGTCCGCGAAGTCCACCTTCGAGTCGACGGCCGCGCGGGTGAACTGACCCATGTGCTCGAGGATCGCTCGCAGGGCCTGCGCGAGTTCAGCGGGGACTTCGATGGACACGGTCGGGGTCTTGCGGGGCATTGGACAGGCTCGGGGAGGAGCCAGCAGTCCACCGCATCCAGGCCGCGCTGGCAAGCCGTTTCGGCAGGGACTGAGGTTCACTCAGGACTCTTTGCTGATCCGCCAGCAACCTTGTGTCCGGTGGAGGTGGCGCGCAGCACATGAGCCACACCCCCGAGGTCCGGGTAGACGTACACCCCACCGCCCGCCGTGCGATCCACGGTGCTACAGTCCGTCGGAACGTCGTGGTACCAACCCTCAGCGCGGTCCTCGCCGCTCGCGGAGAGCCCGGACCACAGCCTGATATCAATCGCCGAGATGTCAGCCCCGTCCTCGCGACAGTGTGCACCTACACACCGATCTCCTTGG
>JAYVAS010000371.1:0-2620 GCA_043750895.1 Pseudomonadota bacterium | reverse complement strand
TTTGCTCTGCACCTTCGTCGCAATCGCCTCCGACCTCGAAAAGTACTTCCCGAAGACCCCCCTGCCGCAGGACCAGATGTTGGCGCGCTCCGCCCAGGTGATCGGGCCGCCGGCGCGGGTCTACGACGCTGTCACTGCCACGCCGACCATGCCCACCGCCCTCGAGCGCGCGGTGGAAGCGCTGGTGCTCCCCAAGACCCTGACCGCCGCCCCTGACAGCTTGCGGTGTTGGGGCCGGTACATGCTCACGATGAACGCGCTCGGGCCGGTGCCGTACAACCTCTCCTCGTTCGCCGGGGAGCACTGTGGGCTCCCGCTCGCGCCCGAGGTCCTCTACACCTTCGTCACGGCCAACGAGGCGGACCGGGTCGCCGCGCTGCTCAAGGAGCTGAAGACGGACGACGAGGCGCTCCAGGCCGTGGCCGTGGTGACCGAGCCCATCGAGAACGGGGTGCGCGGAATCGTGGTGGCCATGTACGGCGCCGCGAGATTCCAGCCCTTTCCGCGCGTGTGGCAGGTCGGAGACGTCGCCAGCGTACCCGGCACGCCCATGCTGAAGAAGGTCTCCTACGCCCTGTACGTGGCCGGCCCCGGCGCCGAAGCGGAGGCCTACGCGCTCCCCGCCAACGACGGGGTGTTCGACATCGACATCCCCCTGTCGGGAACGCCCGGCGCATGGCGCGTGGCGATGAACGCCGCCAAGAAGGATCACTTCGCCGACAGCTCGTTCTTCTTCACCCTCTACGTCGGCGAGGAGCCGCCGCTCGCGCCACCTGCCCTCCCCGCCGCCCCCCCGGGCGTCGAGGGGGAGGCCGCCGTCCTCGCGCTCCTCAACGCTGAGCGCGCGCGCCAGAACCTGGCCCCGTTGGAGCCCGTCGGCGATCCGAGCGAGATCAACCGCGTGTTGACCAGCTTGCCCAAGGGGGAGGTCGCGCGGGTGCGGGCCATGCGTCAGTGGGGCGCCGCCGATCCCGTTCCTGACACGCCGCACGGCACCTGGGGCGGCCTCTCCTCCCAAAGCGGCAACGCCGCCGAAGCGGCCTGGATCATGGCGACCCACCCGGTGAACCGGGAGGACCTCATGGATCCGCTCGCACGCTACATCCTGCTCGGGAGCGCGTCCATGGGCGGGTACTCCGACTACATGGGCATCCTGCTCCATGGGCCGCCCACGGTGGAGGATGTGCGCTCCCAGACGGCCGCGTCCCTCGCGGCGAGGTTTCACAAGCCTCCCACCCGGGGGCCGAACTTCGAGGCGCAGCTCGACGCCATCGCCCAGCGGGTGGCGGACGGGTCGCTCCCGCTGAAGGGCGCGTTGAAGGCGACGGGGAAGGCCATCGACGACGCGCGCCGGGACACGACGGTTGGCGGCGCGGCCACCATCAACATCTACACCTTCGAGCCGACCACCCCCATCGACCTGTCCGCGCTCACCCCAGCGGCTGGCGCCAAGGCCGCCGCGGTTGGAATTGCCACCGGTACGTTGGGTGACAAGGGTGGCATCGTGTATGCGGTCGCGTTGGTGGTGACGGCGGAGAGTATGCGGTGAGGGGGCTACAGCAGCGGCTCCGACGGGGATGACCTTCCCGACCCAGACCCTTCACGGACCGACCCGAGACCCACGTCGCGGGCTCTTCATCGTGCCAGGTTGCGACCCTGCACGGCCCGCCACGCCCACTCCGGCATCCCCGGCCAACACGACGTCGGTTCCGCCCGCCGCGAGGGAGGAAACCTGCGCAGGCTCTCGACATTCCCGGGCAGCCCGGTGGCCGGAGCGGCCATCCACCCCGACGTGACCGGCACGATGCGACCGTTGGCCGCCGGACCGGCCATCCACCCCGACGTGACCGGCACGGAGCGGCCGTTGGCCGCCGGCTCGGCCAGACCGACTCCCCTCGTCTCTCCCCCGGCGCTCGCGTAGGAGGGGGCGCGCAGTCCGATCCCGAAACAATCCCGCCCACCGCCGGACTCGGGCGCGGAACGAACCCCACGCACCCGCCGCCCCAATTGTAAACTTCCCGTCAACTCCCTCGACAGCTCCGGCCTCCCGGTGGCCGATGGCCGATGGCCGGTGCTACCATCACTTCGCGTTCGTAGGAACACACGTCGAAACGGGCGCTTTCCGCCACCAATCCGCACCAGGGGGACACCCATGTCTTGCGCCAAGGTCACCAAGGAGGTCCAGAAGGCCCTCCTCGCCACCACCGGCACCGCCACCGACGAGTACTGCATCGACTGGACCCTCTGCATCGGCGTGGATACCGCCTGGATCGTGCAGAAGGTCGCGAACATGAGCGCCTCGGCCCTGAGCTTCCAGCCCATCATCCAGACCGCCCGGGTCCGTACCAGCAAGCCCAACGCCTCGGCGCCACTCGACGTCGCGCGGTCCGTCGTCGGGGAGACCTGCGCTGCCGCCCTGGCCATCCACACCGCCACCGAAGGCCAGATGTACTTCCGGCTCGGGGTCAGCCACAAGATCAACTCCGGCACCACCCCCGCCAAGGCCGACTACGCGTTCCAGGCGGTCTACAACCAGTGCGGCAAGCTCGCCGGAACCTGGTCCGGCAACCTCGAGGCGACCTCCACCACCGACGTGCGGGTGCAGCCCGTCACCGGGTGG
>JAYVAS010000370.1:0-5054 GCA_043750895.1 Pseudomonadota bacterium | reverse complement strand
TCTTCGGCATCCTCGCGCTGCTGACCGAGAGCGCCACCTGCGGCGACGTGTTCGGCGGCGCGAGCAGCCTGGACGCCGTCTACTACTACCTCTACGGCGACGCCGGGAACCTCAGCGACGGCTGGGGCGGGCTCTGGATGCCCTGTGGCGACGTTCCGTGCGCGCAGTCTTTCTGGCTCCTCGGGGGGGACTTCGGCTACCTGGACGGCGGGGTCGACATCACCAGCTACGACGCCCACTACCTCACGGTCGACTGGTCCTCCGAAGCGTCCACGGGGACCGGCCTGACCCTGTACAACTGCGGCGACGGGTTCAACTGGGATTGACCCCCGCGGGAAATGGATCCGACAGAGGGGTCAGACCCCTACCCGGATCCATTTCGAAAACCGGCGTTTCAGATCGAGTTGAACCGGTGGACTCCGCAGAACGGTAGGTTCTCCCGTTCCGAAAGGATCCGGGTAGGGGTCTGACCCCTCTGGGTGATCATTTCGGTTGCCGACGAAACCGTGAATGGATATTCACGAACCAGAAATCGGTTCATGAACATGAGTTCACCGAAGTCCCCCGCGTCGGTCGAAGGCAAGCCGAGCTTGCGCGAGCGTTTCCGCGACCAGGCCCGGGCCGAGTTGATCGAGGCGGCGCTGCGCGTGTTCCAGCGGGACGGCGTTCGCGAGGCGCGCATCGACGTCATCGCCGCCGAAGCGGGGGTCTCGGTCGGCACCGTCTACAACCTGTTCGGAGACCGTGAGGGCCTCGTGGCCCAGGCGATGGACCGCGGCCGGGCCGAGGTCTTCGCCCGGGTCCGGGCCTACCTCGACGCCACCGAGGACCGCCCCTTCGAGGAGCGCCTGCACACCGTGGTCCACACCCTCATCGACACCATGCGCGCCCACTGGCAGATGCTCCGGGTCATCTCCGACGACCGGAACCCCGCCGGCTGCGCCGGCAGTCCGACCCACCCGCCGCCCGGCGTGGTCCGCGACGTACACGCGCTCATGTCCCGCATCGTCCGGCACGGCATCGACACCGGCGCGCTCGCGGTGTCGGACTCCCACGTCGCCACCTCGATGCTGATGGGTGCGATCCGCACCTCCATCGACGTCGACCTGCTGCTCGGTCTGAACGCGCCCTCCGCGGATCGCGCCGACACCATCATCCACATGTTCCTCCACGGGACCGCGCGCCGGTAGCCAGCGCCCCCGTCCCTCGCCTCCACCCTCCGATGCCGGTGCTGCCACCGGCGCGCCCGAGGTCTGCCCATGCGCGCCCTGCTCCCCCTTGCCCTGCTCACCCTGGTCGCCTGTCAGGCCGAGCCGGCCGCCGAGGCCGTCGTCGTGAAGCCCGTCGCGGTCACCCTCTCCGCCGCCGTCACCCAGCCGGTGCCGCGTACGCTGACGGTCACCGGCTCGCTGGTCGCGGTCGAGGACGCCGACGTCGCCGCCGAGGCCGCCGGCACGGTCAGCCGCATCGGGGCCGACCGCGGCGACACCGTCCAGAAGGGCGACGCCCTGCTGTTCCTCGACACCGCCACGTCGGCGCTCCAGGCCCGGGAGGCCACCGCCTCGGTCGCCTCCGCCGAGGTCCAGGTGCGCCAGGCCGAAACCGACTGCGCCCGCGCCCGTACCCTCGCCGACGCGGGGGGCCTCTCCACCGCGGACCGCGACCGCCTGCTCTCCCAATGCGAACAGGGCGCACGGCAGCTGGAGGCCGCCCAGGCCCGCCTCGCCCTGGCCCAGACCGCCCTGGCCCGCGGCACCGTGCGCGCGCCCTTCGGCGGGGTCGTCGCCGAACGCCTCGTGAGCCCCGGTGACTACGTCACCCCCGGCCGGCCGGTGATGAAGGTGGTGTCCCTCGACCCGCTCCGGCTCGAGCTCTCCGTCCCCGAGCGGGCCGCCTCCGAGGTGTCGGCCGGGGCCCAGATCCAGTTCACGGTGACCGACCAGCCCGGTCGTACCTTCGAGGCCCGCGTGGACCGGGTCAGCCCCGCGCTCCGGGAGCGCACCCGGGACCTCATCGTCGAGGCCACGGTGGCCAACCCCGACGGCGCGCTGCGGCCCAACAGCTTCGTCGTCGCCAAGCTCTCGCTGCCCGACGGGCCCGGGGTGGTCATCCCGCTGACCGCGCTCCGGGAGCGGGGAGAGGTGGCCCGGGTGTTCGTCGCCAAGGACAACGTCGCCGAGGAGCGCGTGGTCGAGGTCGGCGCGCGGCTCGCCCAGGTCGCCGAGATTCGTGTCGGCGTCGCGGACGGAGAGACGGTCATCAACCCCATCCCCGAGGGGCTCGCCGACGGCGCCGCCCTCTCGGCCAAGTAGGGGCCGCGATGGGCGGGATCATCGACACCTTCATCAAACGACCGGTGTTCGCCTCGGTCGTGATCCTGGTGCTCTGCGTGCTGGGCATCGCCGGCTACAGCAAGCTCGGGGTCGACTTCTTCCCCAACATCGAATTCCCGATGGTCAGCGTGACCACCCGGCTCCCGGGGGCCAGCCCGCGGGAGGTGGAGACGGAGATCTCCGACCGCCTGGAGGAGACGCTCTCCACCATCGCCGGCGTCGACGAGATCCGGTCGACCTCCGCCGAGGGCATCTCGCTGGTGTTCGTCCTCTTCGACCTCGAGGTCGACGGGGACGCCGCCGCGCAGGAGGTCCGCGACAAGGTGAACCTCGCGATGCCCGGTCTCCCCGAAGGGGTCGAACCCCCGGTCGTCGGCCGCCTGGACCCCTCGGCCGCCCCGGTGCTCTTCCTGTCGTTGTCCTCGGACGCCGACATCGTGGACGTCACCGAGGTGGCCGACACGGTGGTGCGGCGCCGACTCGAAGGCGCCAAGGGCGTCGGCTCCGTCGCGATCATCGGCGGACGTAAACGGGAGATCGCGGTCGAGGTGGACCCGATCCGGCTGCGTGCCCTCGGAGTGAGCGCGCCCGAGGTGGCCCGCGCCCTCCAGACCCAGAACGTCCAGATCCCCGGCGGTGCGCTCGAGACCGGGCCCATGCAGGTCAACCTGCGCGTCCAGGGGCGGGTGCAGACCGTCGACGAGATCGGCGACATCGTCGTCCGTGCCACCAACGGCGCCACCATCCGGGTCCGGGACGTGGCCACCATCGTGGACGGGCCTGCCGACGCGAAGAGCGTCGCCTCCCGGAACGGCGTACCGACCGTCATCCTCGCCCTGCGCAAGCAGGCCGGCACCAACACCGTGGCCGTCGTGGATGACGTCCTGGACCGCCTCGAGGACATCCGGACCCAGCTCCCGCGGGGGTACAGCCTGGAGGTCTCGCGCGACACCTCCCAGACCATCCGGACCTCGGCCGAGAACGTCACCAACCACCTCATCGAGGGCGGGATCCTCGCGGCGCTGGTGGTGCTGCTGTTCCTCGGGAACGCACGCGCCACCGTGGTGGCCGCCATCGCCATCCCCACCTCGATCATCGCGACCTTCGCGGTCATGAGCTACCTCGACTTCACGCTCAACACGATGACCCTGCTCGCCCTGGCACTGGCGGTGGGCATCGTCATCGACGACGCGATCGTGGTCCTGGAGAACATCTTCCGGTACGTCCACGACAAGAAGATGCCCGCGATGGAGGCGGCGAGCGCGGGGACGAAGGAGATCAGCCTCGCGGTGCTCGCGACCACGCTGTCGCTCATCGCGGTGTTCGCGCCGGTGGGCTTCGTCGGCGGCATCCCCGGCCGCTTCTTGATCAACTTCGGCTACACGATGTCGGCCGCGATCGCGATGTCCCTGGTGGTGAGCTTCGTGCTCACCCCCACGCTCTCGGCGCGCATCTTCCGGGGCGAGGGGGCGACCGAGGGCGGCGTCCTGTCCCGGGTGACCGACAGCTTCTACAAGCCCATCGAGCGCGTCTACATGCGGGTGCTGGCCTTCTGCATGCGGCGGCGGTGGGTGGTGACGGTGGCGATGCTCGCGTCGTTGGCCACCATCCCCGTGCTCGGCGGGGCGGTCCCGAAGTCCTTCCTCCCCATCAACGACGAGGCCGAGTTCGAGGTGAACGTGCGCGCGCCCGAGGGCACGAGCCTCGCCGCCACCCAGATCGTGGCCGAGCGCCTCGCCCGGGAAGTCCGCACCCTCGACGGGGTGGCCTACACGCTGGTCACCATCGGCAACAACGACCAGGGGACCCCAAACGTCGGCAACATCTACGTCCGCCTCGTCGACCCGGAGGACCGCGTCCCCTCTCAGGGCGACGTCATGCAGACGGTGCGGGACGAGGTCCTCGCCGATCTGGACCCGGCGCTGCGCGTGAACGTGGTCGAGGTGGCCCGGTTCTCGGGCACCGGGCAATCCTCCCAGGGCATCCAGTACACCCTCGCCGGGCCCGACCTGGACCAGCTCGCGAAGTACGCGTCCGTGGTCGAGACGGCGCTCCGCGCGCATCCCGGTGCCACCGACGTCGACAGCTCCCTGGTCCTCGGCAAGCCCGAGCTGGTGGCCCGCGTCGATCGGGGCCGCGCCGCCGAGCTGGGTCTCACCGTGGCCGACATCGCCTCCTCGCTCCGGCTGCTGGTCGGCGGGCAGAAGGTCTCCACCTACGAAGAGGGCGGGGAACAGTACGAGGTGCGCCTCCGCGCCCGACCGGGGTACCGCGCCGACGCCGACGGCCTGGCCCTCCTCTCCATCGGCACCCCCACCGGCCCCGTCCCGCTCTCCGACGTGGTCACCCTCACGCCCGATACCGGCCCGGCGTCGATCTCGCGCCTGAACCGTCAGCGCGTCGTGACGTTGGCCGCCAGCGCCCGACCCGGCTTCGGCGAGTCGGACGTGCTCGACGGCATCGAGGCGTCGGTGAAGTCGCTCGACCTCCCCTCCACGTACAAAGCGGCCCCCGCCGGGCGCTCGAAGGAGCTGGCCCGCACCGCCAAGGGCTTCCTGTTCGCCCTGGGTCTGTCGTTCGTGTTCATGTACCTGGTGCTCGCGGCGCAGTTCGAGAGCTGGCTCCACCCGGTCACGATCCTCTCGTCGCTGCCGCTCACGCTGCCCTTCGCGCTGGTGTCGCTGCTGATCTTCGACCAGACGCTGAACCTCTACTCGGCGC
>JAYVAS010000369.1:0-3432 GCA_043750895.1 Pseudomonadota bacterium | reverse complement strand
AGATCCAGGTGTTGGTGACCACGCTTGGGTACTGCTGATACGCCACAGCCCCCACGCCGGTGTTCAGCGCGAGGACACACGGGTCCCACGCCTTGGTGGCCTCCCCCGCCATCGTCCCGGCGATAGCGGTGGCCGCGGTGGCGGCGGCGGTGTCCAGCGAGCCGTCCGCCGCGTAGGGGATGGCCCGGCCCCACACCGACTTGCGGCTCCCGCTCGCGTTGGTGGTCTCCCAGACCAGGAACAGCCGGTCCGGGCCCGCCGAGGCCGAGGGCAGGTACGCCGTCTCCTCCGGGGCCCCGCTGGGGTAGGCCTGCGCCTGCCAGGTGGTACGGCCCTGGACGTCGCGGACGTAGATCCCCGTCTCGGTGGTGCCCACCGGGGCGCCCGAGGCAGCCGCCGCGTAGGTCACGAACACCCGCCCCGTGGACGAACAGGTCACCGAGGGCGAGGACGCCCAGGTCTCGGCGCCGGACGCGTCCATCCACGCGTGGCTCCACCCCATGCTGCCCAGGCGAAAGCGCGCCACCACGATGCTCGCATCCGACGTCGCGCTCGTACCACGCCCCCAGGTGTAGTACATCTGCGCGGCGACGAAGAAGTCAGCGCCGTCGGTTGTGACCGATGGCTCGCTGAACGTCGCCGTGAGCGGGGTGCCGCCGAGGCTGGTGGAGACCCGCGGAATCTCGTAGCTGGTCCACCCCGTGCCGTCGCGGAACCAGACCACGAGACCCCCCTGCACCGCGTAGCAGAGGGCGAGGGCGCCATCCGGGCGGACCTCCAGCCACCGCGCGTTGTTCAACGCGAGGCTGGTGCCGAGGAGGGTGCCCCCTCCGAGCGACGCGGGGAGCGCGGACGCGACGGTCACGACCGACGACGTGTCCCAGTCCACCCACGCGGACTGGACGTCCCGGTTCGGCAGAACCGCTGCGGGGCGGACGAACCGGACCGGGCCTCCGGAGCGACGCGCCGGCTCGGGGCGCACCGACGGCTGCGGGACACTGCCCCGAACGAGCGCCGGACTGTGCGTGACGGACCACCCTGGGCGTGACGCAGCAGCATCTCCGCCAGCCCTTCCCGCGCGAAGTTGACTCGGTTCCCGACGAGCATGACCAACACTACCATGCCCATGGGCGAGCCGGACGCCGATCCTGCCCTCCCGAGCGGCGCCGATCTCTCGTCAAGGACGCGTCACGGATCCCACCATCTTGTCGTATACTGGGGCGTCTGGTGAACCATGCGTCTGTTTCCGATCGTCGCCCTGCTGCCGCTCTTCGCCTGCATCGAGAACAACCTCGGTGTCGAGAACAAGCCCCCCGAGGGGTTCGACACCGGCGGCACCTTCGTCCCCCCGGTGGACACCGACACCGCGCCGCCCCCGGACACCGGCACCACCTACGTGACGCCGCCGCAGTGCCCCGACCAGTTCTTCAACGGCGGCACCGTCCCGCAGCTCGCGGAGTGCTACTCCGAGGGCGAGACGGTCGGCACTTTCACCCCCGAGGTGATGTGGGACCGGCAGACCTTCACCATCGACGGGAGCTCGTCGAGCTGCATGATGCAGCCCATCGTGTGCTCGCTGACGGACGACGACGGGGACGGCCAGATCGACGACGACGACGTCGCCGACGTGGTGATCATCACCTACTCGCCGGGCGTGATCCGGGCGCTCAACGGCGACGATGGCACCGAGATCTGGGGCTCCTCCGGCAACGGCAACATCCAGATCACCGGCGGCGCCGCGTGCGGGGACATCGACAACGACGGCATCGTCGAGGTCATCGCCGCGACCAGCTCCGGCGTGACGGTGTTCGACAACACCGGGAACGAGAAGTGGTCCAGCACCGACTGCGGCGGGGACATGGACGGCACCTCGGACGCCCCCGGCATCGCCGACATGGATCACGACGGCAACCCCGAAGTACTGATGGGCAGCTGCATCCTCGACAACAGCGGCACCAAGGTGGGCAGCGGCAGCGCCGGCTGGGGCAGCTCCAGCAACGTCGGCTCGGGCGCCTTCGCCGTGGACATCAACCAGGACGGCGAGCTGGAGGTCGTGGCCGGCAACGCCATCTACGACATCAATGGCACCGCCCTCTGGTCCAACGGCGAGCGGGACGGCTACCCCGCGGTCGGCAACTTCGACTCCGACGACTTCGGCGAGATCGTCGTCACCGGCGACGCCGAGATGCGCATCATGGACGACGACGGCGCCGTGCTGTGCTCGGCGGCGATCCCCCTGGCGACCGGCAGCTACGGCGGTCCGCCCACGGTGGCGGACTTCGACGGCGACGGCGAGGCCGAGGTCGGCGTGGCCGCGAACAGCACCTACACGGTGTTCGAGAGCGACTGCTCCATCCTCTGGCAGTACACCGGCACCACCGACCCGTCCTCGGGCAACACCGGGTCCTCCGTGTTCGACTTCGAGGGCGACGGCATCGCCGACGTCGTCTACGCCGACGAACACTGGGTCTGGGTGTTCAACGGGGCCGACGGCAGCATCAAGATGCAGGACACCTACCACTCCAACAACACCTGGCTCGAGTACCCCTCCATCGCCGACATCAACGGCGACGGCTCGGCCGACATCGCGGTGTGCAACACCCCCGGGTCGTGGGGATCCTACACCGGCGTGACGGTGTTCCAGGACGCCGATGCCAGCTGGCGCGCGGGGCGACCCATCTGGAACCAGCACGGCTACTCGATCACCAACGTCGAGGACAACGGGTCCATCCCCCGGTACCAGGAGACCAACTGGCTTACCTACAACAACTTCCGCTCGGGCGACCTCACCCCCGGCGTCGGCTACTCGGGGCCTGACCTCTACCCGCGCATCGAGGACATCTGCGTCACCGAGTGCAACGAGGGCAACCTGACCGTGTGGTTCAGCCTCGGCAACCAGGGTTACAACGACGTCACCGACCCCATCGAGGTCAACATCGTGGGGGAGACGGACGCGGGCGAGGTCATCCTCGCCACCTACACCTGGAGCGTGGGTATCCTCCAGGGCACGCGCACCGACTCGGTGAGCGTGGAGATGACCGGAATCCCGACGCCGCTCTACGATCTCAAGATCGAGGTGGACGGTGGGAACCACGAGTCGCTCTCGCAGATCGACGAGTGCTACGAGGAAAACAACGAAGACGTGTGGGGCGGAATCCTCTGCTTGTGAGGCGCCCAGCGGGCATCTCCACAGGTGTTTGACGGCCACGGGGGCAGGGCGGGGTAGACTCGCCGCCCCTTGCTACTCGACGCGCCGCGCCTGCTTGCCCACCGAGAGCCCTTCGAGGCCCTCGAACGATCGGTGGTCACCCTCGCCCTGAAGTCGCCGGGAGACCTGCACCCCGACGCGGTGGACGCGCTTCGGTACGTCATCCGCTTCGCGAAGCTGGGGCCGATCCGCAATCGTTTCGGCCAGGACGTCGACGTCTCGGC
>JAYVAS010000368.1:0-9230 GCA_043750895.1 Pseudomonadota bacterium | reverse complement strand
AGGTCTGCGTAGGACTCCGCGAGCCACTCGGTCGGCATGGCGTCCTTCTTGCCCACGTTCTCGGTCGGGTCGAGCAGTTGCAGGTTCGCGAGGCGTTCGACGCGATCGATGAACTCGGGGATGGCCGCGGCCGGCACCTCTGCCTTCTGAAGTCGGGTCGGGGTGAAGCGGCTCCGGGGGAACACATGGTCCACGTGGAACTGGTTCCGAAGGTCCACATGGGGAAACAGCAGCGACAACAGCGGGAAGGCCCTCCTGTCGGCGTACTTCGTGTCCGCCAGTTCTTGGACCTCCTCGGACTCGAACCGCAGCGACTTCCCACGTGCCGCCATCCGAGCTTCGACCGCCTCGGTGGGGAAGCCGTCGGCCCCGTTCTCCCGGATGGTCTCTCGGAGGGCCGTGAGCAGGGTGTCGAGCCCGGAACCCCAAACCCCGGACTTCAACAACGAGCGGACGAGCCAGCCCCGGATGGCCTCCCGATCTGCTGCGTGGTGTTTCCCAGTCCGGAAGGTGTCATCGAAGCCTCGCAGGTACACGTAGTAGGCGACGGGGAGCAGCGCTGAGTCCGCCGACAGCGAGACGGCCGAGAACCCGAAGTCGCCCACCAGGCCCATGGTCACCTTGAGGGCCTTCGCGATCCCTGCCCACTTGTTCTCCAGCACTGCCATGTTGTCTTGGGTGAAGTTGGAGACGTTGAACCCGACGCTGGCGATCTCGGCGAGCATCAGACCCGCCTTGAGCACGAAGTCCTTCGAGAGGCCGAAGCCGAACCTGATGCCGTTCAGCTCGTCCACGAGCCCATGGATCTCCTTCCGGGCGTCCCGCTTCGTCCACTGGGCCACCGCGATGGAGAGCAGCAGGTCCGAGTAGGAGAGCTTCGTCCCCCCGGAGTTCGTTCGGATGAAGATGTGGAGCACCTTGTCGAGGTCCTGCGAGTCCTCCTCGTAGTAGGCGATCACCCCGTCCTTGTGGACCACCTCGTGGAGCCGTTCGAGCAACTTGAACGGGCCCTTCGACGTGTTCAACCCTGCTTCGAGGATGTAGCCGAAGATGTCGGCCCCCGACTCCATGTTGAGGATTCGCGACGCGGGGAACCACGCATGGGCCTCGTCCCGTACCGCCGCCGCTTCCTCTGTCAGGAACGCGAACGGTGGCTCGTTGTCGTCCTCGATGTCGAGGAGGTTCAGGTAGAGCCGCTTCGTCGGGAAGGCGTTGGGGTTGTTGTACCAAGCCCTCGGCTGCTTGATCGCCAGCGAGCCCCGGAGGCCGATGTTGAGGGCGGTCAGCCGCTGCTGACCGTCGAGTACCGCGACGAGCCCTTGGTCGGGGGGAACAGAGGTAGGGGGGCAGTGGGGGTTGTCCCGCTGGTGATAGTGCAGAACGAAGTCGTAGTACTTGTAGTTCCGCACCTTCTCCCGGTGGACGTTCCAGAACAAGAACGATCCGATGGGGTAGCCCTTCATCAGCGAGTCGAACAGCGTGGCGATCTGCTCGGGCTGCCACACGAACTCCCGCTGGATGGCCGGCAGGACATACTCGTGGCGGTGAACCCGTTCGAGGGCCTTCTGGATGGTGATGGGGGTCTGGAACGGCACGAGGCACCTGCGTGGGGAGAGGGAAAGGCATCGGTGGGCGGGTCACCCGGTCGAGGTGGCCCACACCGCTTCATGAAGCTCGCCGAGCACCTGCCCGAGCTTGCCGTCGAACACCTTGTCGAGCCGCTTGTAGCCCCCGTGGGACTTGAAGGCCCCGCTGTCGAGGGCCTCCTTGTCCACGACCAGCTCGACCCGGAGCTGGGCCCCGATCCGCTCCAGCCAATCCCGCTGGGGCCGGGACCACGGACGGGAAGCGAGGATGCGCGCGAGCGCCCGGTCCACCCGCTCCCGGTACGGCACGAGCGCGTCTCCGAGGGCCTGCTGGCGGATGAACCCGATGATCGACGCAGCGACCTCGCGGTTCGTCTTCTTGGCCCACGCGGCGGTCAGCGCCTTTTCCCCGTAGCCGGCGGCGTCGAGGGCGAGCTTCAGGTCGCGGAGCTGCTTTCGGGTCAGCTCGCGAGGCCGGGTCATGACGACGGTGAGGGCCGGCAGGTCGTTGCCATGGGCCGCGATGAAGGCCTTGAACCCTTCGAGGTAGTCGTCGGGCGACAATCCCTCGAAGTCCTGCCCCAGCACGACCTCGCCGTCTTCCTCGTCGCAGATGAGCACCCACCGGTCGTTGAACACCTTCTCGTCCAGCCATGCCGGCAGGCTCGGATGGGCGGCGAACCACGCCAGCGCCTCGGCGGGGGTCGCGTTCTTGAGCGTGTTCAACAGCGAAGCCGGGTCGCCTCCCGCGAGGTGGCTGAAGCTTTCGAGCCGTTCGCCCTTGATCGTGCCCTTCTTGCGCTGGAGCTTGGCGATGAGCTGCTCCAGCACGAGCTGCCGGGCCTCTTCGGTCGGGGCGGTCGACAGCTCCTCCACCAGCTTGGCAAAGGGGAACCGGGGGTTCACCACCACGGGCTTCATGTCGGTGAAGGCTTCGAGCGCCGAGAACAGGCCCACGGCGTCGTAGATGCGGAAGGCCTCCTTGCCGATCTCGGGGCAGAGCCGCGTAGCGCGCCCCCGCATCTGGTCGAACAGGATGCGCGAGTTCACCCGGCGCAAGAACACCAGGTTCACGATCTTCGGGACATCGACCCCCGTGGTGAGCAGGTCGACCGTGACGGCGACATTCGGGGTGCGCTCGTTCCGGTACTCCCGGATCGCTTGCAGGGGTCGGTCCACGCTCCCGGTGATCTTGCGGACGAGGTCGTCGGTGAAGGTGTCCTCGAACTCGTTGTGGTAGGCCCGCCGCAGCAGGTCGACCACCATGTCGGCGTGGGCGTTGTCGACGGCGAAGATGAGGGTCTTGCCGGGTGAGAACGGGTCGATCTCCTCGACGAGCTTGGAGACGACGGCCCGGTTCCAGCCCTCGGTGATGACCTTCTTGTTGAACTCCTCGACCTCGAACTTCACGTCGTCCGGCACACGGAACAGGGAGGTCTGGCCGGTGCGGGTGTTGTAGGCGGGGGCCTGCGCCTCGGCGACGAAGGTGATCCCGTCCCGCGAGAGGCGGGTGTCGATGCGGTAGGGCGGCTCGTGGTCCACGAGGAACCCGTCCACCACGGCCTCCCGGTACGAGTAGACGTAGACGGGATCGCCGAAGATCTCGACGGTGTGCAGCGCCGGGGTAGCCGTGAGCCCGACCTTGATGGCGTCGAAGTAGTCGAGCACCCGACGGTACTGGCTGATGTAGTCGTCCTCGGAGCGGAACCCGAGTTCGACCTCCGACATCTCCCGGTCGAGGTGGTAGCCCCGGTGGCTCTCGTCCACGATGATGCAGTCGTAGGTGTCCACGGGGAGTACGTGTTCGCCGGCCTCGGCAGCCAGCAGCCGGCGGACCATCCCCTGCACGGTCGCGAACTGGAGCTTCGTCTCCGCGTCGGGCTCCACGTCCCCGAGCTTCTTCACGTCGTAGATGTCGCTGAAGGACTGGAAGTTCTCCAGCTTGGCGTCCTCGAAGGCCTCGGCGGCCTGCTCGCCGAGGCTCGTCCGGTCCACGAGGAAGAGCACCCGACGGAACCGGCGGGTCTTGATGAGCCGGTAGACGAGGCCGATGCACGTGCGGGTCTTGCCGGTACCGGTGGCCATCGCGACCAACATCTCGCGGTCGCCCTTCTCGATGGCGTCCTCGACGGCCCGGATGGCCTTGATCTGGTACTCGCGCAGCCCGAGGTAGTCGGTCGGCTCGGTCTTCAAGGCCTCGTGGGCGGCGTCCACGTCGCTCTTGAGGGCCTCCACCAGCCCTTCCGGGGTCTTCCACCCCACCAGCGGCAGGGCGGGGTTCTCGGGCCTGCGGAGGTCCCTGAACCACACCCCGGACCGGGTGCGGAGCTGCTGGAGGAAGGCCCGGCCGTTGGTCGAGAAGATGAACGGGACCCGGTCTTCACCCCACGGGCCGCCGGGGAGCACGGCGTCCCCGTCGAGCTTGACCCCGCGCGAGTAGCGTCGAGCCTGTTCGAGGGTGGTCATCACGTCGACGGAGCGCTTCTTGGCCTCGACGATGCCGATCAGCGCGAAGCCGACGAAGAGGGCGTAGTCGGCGGGTCCAGACGCCGTGGGCCACTCGGCGATGGCGAGGTTCCGGCCCTTGATGGGCCTCGAACCCTTCGCGTAGCGGAGGACCTGCGAGTCGGCCTCCCAGCCGGCTTCGCGGAGCTGGGCGTCGATGAGGGTGCGGGTGGCTGCTTCGTCGAGGTCCACGGCCGCGGCAGCGACCCGCGCGGCCTGCACGACGGCGGCGGCGACCGCGGGCGGGGCGGCGACGGCCGAGGCCTGAACGGCGGCGAGCTTGATCTCGAAGGCGGCCTTCTCCGAGGCCAGACGGGCGGTGACCTCCTCGGCGAGGGCCATCGCGGCTTCGACCTCGGCGTAGGCGGCGGCGGCCTTCGCCTCGGCTTCCGCCCGGAGGCGCGTCTGCTCGGCGACCGAAGCGTGGACCTCGGAGAGTCGGGTGACCTCGGCTCGCAGGCGTTCGAGTTCCTCCCGGACCCCACCGTCCTCGGCCTTCGGGTCGGGCGGCGGGAGGAAGGGGCCGGCCTTGAAGTCCTTGTCCTTGCCGAAGGACTTGTGGAACCAGACCGCCAGCTCCCGTGCGAGGCGGAGGAGCTTGAGCGCGTCGCTGTGCGTGGTGGGGCGGGCCGGTCGGTCAGGCGTCCCGGCGTGAACCGCCTCGTTCCCGGCCTCGCGGAGGGTGCGGAAGATCGCGCCCATCTGGGCGTCGATGACCCCTCGGTCGCGGAGCCGGCCGAGCAGGAGCCCGAGTTCTTCGCGTTCGACCACGTACACGCCCGAGTAGGCGGCGGCGTGCTTGGCGAGGGCCTCGGCGAGGGTCCGCAGGTTGGAGACGCACAGGCGCGGGTGCTCCCGGAACACGCCCTCGGCCTCGGCGGCATACTCCGCCAGCACCGCGTCGTGGTTGGCGAGGAAGGCGAAGTTGACGGAGCGGGAAGCGCTCATCGAACGCGGCCACGCGCCGGGGTCGGATGCCGGCGGAGGGGAAGGACGGGGTTCGAGTGGGTGGGGAGCACGGGTGACCTGAAGTCCAACGTGAAGGGGCAGGAAGCGCCGGGGCGGCGGGATCCACACTGCATAGGATTGTCGCCCGGCGGGGCCCGGCGGGCCAGCTTACCCGCGCGAGGCGCCGGCAGCCCCGAACGCTGAGTCGACGTCGGCCGCGACGGTCAGCGCGCGGTTGACGAGGTCGCCCTCGGCCCCCAGGGGGACGAGCGACCTGCGCGACACGCGGCCGCGAGTCCGCGTCGAGGATGCCGTGTCCCAAGCCGTTGCGTACGGGCGGTACCTACCAAGACACCCCCCGTTCACACCCCCTCCAACGCCGCCTTGTAGTACGCCTTCTGCGACGGGTAGTAGTCTGCAAAGGCCGGTAGTTCACGACCCTCACGCGCCGCCACAAGGTTGTCGAGGTAGTACTCCCAGCCGGGGCCGACGTCGGGGACCATCGCCGGGTCGACCTGATGGTTCACGAACACGAGCTCGGTGCCTCCGTCCACTTCCCGCAGGGTGATGGAGAGGATCCACGTGCCATAGTTGTGGCTGGTCATCGCGAGGTGACGCGGTGGTTCGCACGCGTCGATGGTCGCCTCGTACCACGGCTTCCCCTCCTCGAAGGCCATCTGGACGCGCACCGTCCTGCCCGTCCCCCCCTCGCCCTCCCAGGCGCCGTACCAGCGGGCCGTGGCCTCGGGATCGGTGACGCTGCGCCACACGTCCCCGATCGGCGCGTGGAAATGGCGGCGCAGGGTGAGGTCGATGCCAGTGGGGGTGCGGTGCAGACGACCGCCAGGAACAGGGTTCATGCGCTCTCCTTCTTCTTGGGTTGTGAGGTTGACGTCTCGGACCTCGGAGGGCCTGCCGCCGCGCCGGAGCGACGCTTCTGCCGGTGCACTTCGGTGTCCAACGCGGCGAAGCGGCGGTCCCACTCGTTGGGCGCGCGCAGCTCGGCCATGAAGTCCTCCAGCGCGACCAGAGGCTCGACCCGGAGCTGGTAGATTCGCTCGCGACCTTGGGCCTCGTCCACCGCGAGGCCGGCCTCCCGCAGCACCCGGAGATGCCGGCTTATCGCGGGCCGACTGACCCCGAACCGGCCCCCGACCAGCACCGCCAGATCCCCCGCGCTCACCCCGCCCTGGCGCAGAAGACGCAGGATCTCCCGGCGGATGGGGTCAGCGAGGGCCTGGGCGACGGAGTCCATGTTCGAAATGTAACGATGTAGTTACGCGACGTCAAGCCTCGGAGCAGCCTCGACGCCCCCCGCGCCACTCTACGGACACCGGAACGGACGCCACGACGGCGCCCACGCGCCGCTCCGTCCCGCGCCCCCCGGGCCCTCCCCCCCTAGAACCCCGCCCCCTCCTGCTTCAGATACGCCTCCTCCGCCGCCGTGTTGACCCGGCCGAGGATGGGGTTGCGATGCGGGAAGCGGCCGAACTCGACCACGACGTCCCGGTGCCGCCGTGCGTAGTCCAGGGCATAGGCCATGAACCCGGCCTGGCCGGGGCTCTGGTGCGCAGCCCGGTCGACGAGCGCCTCGAACTGACGCACGACCTCGTGTTGGAGGGTGACGTTCTCGACGTGCATGAGCGGCACCGACAAGAACATGCGCCAGCACACGGGCATGGGCGCATCCGCGAGCACGCGCTGCGCGTTCAAGGTCGCGGTGAGGGCGAGGGCGTCGAACGCGTACATCTCGGCCGTGTCGCGGAACATGTTGCGCGGGAGCTGGTCGAGCAGGATGACCAGCGCCAGGGCGCCGTTGGGCACCGCCGCCCACCGCGCCAGCTCGGCGTGCCAGCCGTCCTCAGCGCGGGCCACCGCCCGCAGGTCCGACTCGAAGGCGGCGCGGATCTCGGCGTCGATCGCCGCGTCCTTCCCGTACCACCGCGTGTAGTGGGTGCGGAAGGGCTCGACGGTACGGTCCAGCACAGAGGCATCGTCGAGCGCGCCGAACCAGTAGTCGAGGATGGCCGCGCTTCGTTCTGCGATCGAGGGCATGAGGACTCCGAAGAGAGAAGTGAGTAGACACCAACCCCTCGAAAGACGCGGTTCCTTACGAAAGGACGCACCGGGGTCGACACCCGATGCCCCAAGAAGGGCCCGTGCCTAAGATTGACACGTTCGAGAGTCCCCATGCTGCTCCTCGCCACCGCCCTCCTCGGCTGCAACATCACCCCCCTCAAGAACGGCACCGAGACCGGCGCCTTCGTGCAGTTGAAGGACGTGTTCACCTCGTCGTTCCTCGGCGTCGCACCCGACGGCACCGCGGTCATGATCGACGCCGGTCTGGACGCGAAGGCGGTGAAGGAGAACGAGGCCCTCACCGAGCTCGGCCTGGGCCCGGACGACCTGGCCCACATCTTCCTCACCCACGGCCACGGGGACCACCTGGGGGGCCTGGAGTCCTTCCCCAACGCCACGGTGTGGGCTACCGAGGCCGAGGTGGACCTGGTGAAGGACGAGGGCGGCCGTGTGGACGACCTCGTCGCGGACGGACAGATCGTGGACGCCGGCGGTTGGGCGGTCGAGGTCTATGCGATGCCCGGCCATACCCCTGGATCGGCGGCCTACCTGATCGACGGCGTGCTGTTCACGGGTGACGCAGCGATACGTCTCGTCGACGGCACCGTCGCCACCGCACCGGACCGATACGACGAAGACCCGGACCTTGCGATCGCGTCGCTCTGCGCCCTCGCCGAACGGCTGACGCCACGCGCCGCCGAGATCACCGACGTGACCTACGCCCACAGCGGACCGAGCGACGTGGCCACCTTCCTCGCCGACGCCTGCCCTTAGCAGGCTGCGCCCACGGCTGAAACCACCTCGCCGCCGCGGCATCAGAACGACCATACCGGAACCGCTGATGCTCCCGCTCCTGCTCTCGTCGCTGTCCTTCGCCGACTCCGCCGCCCCCCTCCCCGACGGAGGGACCGCGGTCTACGGCGGACTCGCCGCGTACACCTGGCGTAAGCTCCGCTTCGACACCGACCCCGAGAAGGACAGCACGCTCGACCGGGACCTGACGTTCCGCCTGGACCTCTACGCGTCGCACGGCTTCACCGACCGCCTCTCGATGAACGTCTCGGCCCCGGTGGTGTGGTCGCAGGTGGTGGACGACCCGGAGACCAACCCCTGCCCGAACGGCCCCTTCCCCTGCGAGGCGGTGGTCACGCTCGGAAGCCTGGGCGTGCAGGCCCGCTACGCCGTGCTCACCGGACCGGTGATGATCAGCCCCGCGCTGGGCCTCACCTCCTCATCCTGGAACGCCGCCACCCGCGGCAACTACGCCACCGTGGGCGAGGCGACCACCGACGTCCAACCCGGACTCTACATCGGCGGGCACGCCGGTTCGACCTTCAGCTTCGACTGGATGGTGGCCGGCATCTACGACTACCGCACCACCTTCTACGCCGCCCAGGACGGCGCCCCCGCCGACGACGTCCGCGCCTTCGCCGAGCTGCGCGGTGGCATGGGCATCGTGGCGGTGACGCTGGGCGCGTCGACCTACCAGCGCTTCGGCGGCGTGGTGGTGGCCAGCGATCTGGGCACCGACGACCGCTGGGCGATCACTGACTACGACAACCTCGCCGGCACCGCCAAGGTGTCGCTCGCCCTCCCCGAGAACATGGGCCTGCACCTCTCGGCGACCAGGATCCTCTGGGTGCGCAACGGCCCCCCCGACGCGATCGACGTGTCGATCGGCGTGCACCGGTGGTTCCCCGGCTAAGGCCGGCTAAGGCCGGCCAAGGCCCGGCCCAGGCGCTATGCTGGGAGCATGTGGCTCTCTCTGCTCCTGCTCGCCTGTCCGGAAGTGGAAGGCTCGAAGGTGATCACCTCGCCGACGACCGGTGATCCGACCGACGACACGGTCCCCATCGTCCTCTCCACCTCCGCGTGCGCCTCCTGCGCCGGGGACTGCCGCATCGACGAGCTGGCGTACCCCAGCTCGTACCACACCCCCGAGCCGATCGCCTACGCCGACATCCCCCCCGCCGGCGGCCCCCACAACCCCTGCTGGGCGGCCTGGGGCACGCACGAGACCCCCGTTCCCGACGACAACTGGGTGCACAACCTGGAGCACGGCGGCGTCGCCTTCCTGTACGACTGCGAGGACTGCGAGGCGGACGTGACGGG
>JAYVAS010000367.1:0-1713 GCA_043750895.1 Pseudomonadota bacterium | reverse complement strand
CGGCCCCGCATGCGCAACACCGGGGGGCTCCAGGCCAGGCGGACGTTCTGCCGGAGGACCCGGACCGGCGCGCGATCACGTCCGCTCCACCCGATGTCGGCGAGGGGGTCGAGGTCGCGGAGGGAGAGCCCCTTGGTCATGCAGGGACGGTACCCCCCCCCAAAGGGGGCGCAAACCTCGTCCCGGTAGTTGACAAATTCTTGACAACTCGCACCGCGCCCCGACCTGGCCGGCCACTTGACTTTGCGTCTGTCCGGACACAACCGCGTTCGCCACACCGGGGGCAGGTGCATCGGCGCCCCCCCCGCACGTCCCCGATCACGGCGCCGGCCGGGGTGTCAGGTACATCACCTCCCTCCACGTCGGATGCCCCTCCAGCGTGCCCAGCGCTTCGCGTAACATCGACCGCCCCGGCTCCACCTTGGGCCACGCCGAGAGGCCGCTGGGGTGAGGCATTGCCACCCAGTCCAGATCCACGCCGTGGAAACGGCCGCGGTGCAGCGGCCCCACCACCGCATCGAGCCGCTCGATCTTCCGGCCCGCCACCTGGGTGATCGCCAGCTTCCCCACCGCGATGAGCAGGGTGGGTTGGAGGATGGCCAGCTCCGCCGCGATCCACGTGCCACACCGGGCGATCTCGTCGGGCGCCGGCACCCGATCGCCACCCCCCGCCGCGCCCTTGCCGGGGAAACAACGCAGCACGGCGGTGATGTAGACCCGCTCGCGGAAGGTCGCCTCGTCGACCCCGAGCTCGCCGAACCAGCGGAACAGCGTCCGCCCCGCCGTCCACGCGAACGGCCGACCGAGCCCGCCCTCGCGCGGTCCCGGGGCCTGCCCCAGCAGCACGATCCGGCTCGGGTTGGGCGGACCCGCCACCACCGGCGGCACCACCCGCGGGCACGCCCGACACGCGAGCAGCGCCGCCCGATGCGCCGTGAGCGCCGCGCGCCGAAGCGCCGCCGAATCGGCCGGATCGACCATCGCCATGACCTACCCCGATGGGAGGAGCCGACGACCGGTCCCCGTCATACATCTCGGCGCCGTGCAGAACGTCCTCGCCATCACCCGCCGCGAGCTCGGAGCCTACTTCGACTCCCCGCTCGCCTACTTCATCGTGCCCATCTACGCGATCCTGGTCGGCGGCTTCGCCCTCTGGTTCGACGACGTGTTCGCCGCCGCCACGGTGACGCTCCGCGGCGTGTTCTTCTGGTCGGGCCTGTTCCTCCTGCTCCTGGTCCCCGCCATCACCATGCGGCTCTTCGCCGAAGAGCGCCGCACCGGCTCGATCGAGCTGCTGGTAACGCTGCCCCTCACCGAGACGGAGCTGGTGGCGGGCAAGTACATCGCGGCCCTGGTGATGGTCGCCGTCGCCCTCGCCAGTACCCTCACCTACCCCTTCATGTTCGCCCTGCTCGGCCTCCCCCCAGCCGGAGACGACGCCGCGCCCGCCCTCCTCCGCCTGTTCTCGGAGACCAACCTCGACTGGGGCCCGGCGATCGGCGGCTACGTGGGCCTCTTCCTGATCGGCGCCGCCCTGGCCGCGATCGGCACCGCCGCCTCCTCCCTCACCAGCAACCAGATCGTCGCCTACCTCGTCGCCGTCGTCCTCTCGGTCTTCCCCTGGGTGGCCGGGATGGTGCTGGACAAGGTGCCGGTCGACATCCTCCCCGTCGTCCAGTACCTCACCTTCACCTGGCACTTCGACAACCTCGC
>JAYVAS010000366.1:0-7070 GCA_043750895.1 Pseudomonadota bacterium | reverse complement strand
GAAACGGGCCGTCGGACGGCCCGGGGCGCGTGCGTACGCGACGAGGGATCGCTTGGACCGCTCGCTGCCTCGGTGCCCTACTCGGCCGAGAAGCTCGCGGTGTAGGTCTCGCCCGACTTGATCGTCACCGTCTTGGACTTCTCCAGACCGGTCTCGGGGTTGGTCACGCGCACGATGTAGCTGCCGGCTCCGAGCGAGATGCCGAACTTCGGCGTGGTGCCGACCTTCTTGTCGTTGATGTAGATGTCACCCCAGCCGCCGCCGGAGATGTTGACGTTGAGCTTTCCCTCGCCCTTGACGCGCTCGGACAGGCTCCGCTCGAAGCCTTCGACGCCCCCGGCGGACGGGAGCGCGGCGGAGAACCGCATGGAGTCGTAGCCAGAGAGGCGGTACTCCACGGTGTACTTGGCGCCGGCCTGCCCGTCGTCCCAACTCACCGGGGTCTTGCCCACGAGCTTGCCATCCACGAACACGTCGGCGCCAGCCGGATTGGAGGTGAAGCGCGCTACGGCCGACACGGCCGACGGCGACGACGGCGTGGGGTCCTTCTTCTCGGGCCGCTCTCGTTCACCCGCGACCGGCGCCGTCGGCACCGCCACCAGGGTGACCGGGAGGATCAACCGGTCGCCCGCCTTGATCTGGATGGTCTCCTCGAAGGGGAGGTACCCATCGGCCTCGACTTTGAGCGGGTAGGACTTCGACGGGTCGAGGTCGCCCATCGTGACCGACGTGCCCTGGCCCATCTCGGTGCCGTCCAGCATCACCCGGCCGGGGACCGGGCCGATCCGAAGCTCGATCGCGCCCACGGTCGGGGCGACATCCCGCTCGATCGTGGTGATGACCGGCTCGGGCGCCGTGGGGGTGAGCATGGGCAGGAGCACCACGCCGGCGATGATCACCAGGACGGCGAGGAGCGCGAACAGGCCCAACAACAGCGGCGTGCGCGACCGGCGCTGCTCGGCGACCGGAGGCACCGCCACGGTGGGCGTGCTGGCCCGGCTGCCCTGGCTCGGTGCACCCTCCTCCCAGTCGGCGTCGAGCTCGACGGTGTGGTTGGACTCGTGAACGGCCAGCGCGGCACGGGAACCCTCTTCGAGGCGCTCCCGCTCGCGGTTGACCTCGTCAGCGAAGAGCTCGGCCATGAAGTGGGAAAGGCTCTGCTGCGTGAGGTCCGGGGACGCCGGGTAGAGGAACTCGATCAGGTCGGCGTGCAGCTCGCGGGCGTCCTGGTAGCGATCGTCGGCGTCCTTCGAGAGGGCGCGCATCACGATCTCGTCGAGCCGCGCCGGAACCTGCGGGTTCACCGAGCTGGGGAACTCGATGTCGACGTTGCGGATTCGCTCGAGGGTGCGGATCTCGGAGTCCGACTTGAACGCGCGTCGGCCCGTCAGCATCTCCCACAGGATGATGCCGAGCGAGAAGATGTCGGACCGCCGGTCCAGCTCGAGCCCCTGAGCCTGCTCCGGGCTCATGTACTCGAACTTGCCCTTGAGCGTGCCCACGTCGGTGGACTCGAAGGTGTTCGCGGCCTTCACGATGCCGAAGTCCGCGACCTTCACCTCCCCGTGGTAGCTGACGAGGATGTTGGAGGGGGACACGTCCCGGTGCACGATGTGCAGCGGCTGCCCCTGCAGCGTGGTGCGCTTGTGCGCGTAGTCCAGCCCCTTGGCCGCCTCCATCGCGATGTAGACCGCGAACTCGCGGGGGAGCAGCTTGCGCCGCTCGGCCAGCTTGCGGAGGATCAGCTTCGCGTCCTTCCCCTCCACACACTCCATGGCGATGAAGTAGTTGGTGCGGATCTTCCCGAAGTCGTAGATCCGGACGATGTTGGAGTTCTGGAGGAGCGCCGAGACCTTCGCCTCGTCCATGAACATCTGGACGAACTGCTCGTTCTCGGAGAGGTGGGCGAGGATCCGCTTGATGACGAGCAGATTCTCGAAGCCGCCCACGCCGAAGGTCTTCGCCTTGAAGATCTCCGCCATCCCGCCCATCGCGATGCGATCGACAAGGTAATACTTCCCGAAGCCTTCGGGCGTGAACGGGGGCGGAGTCGTCGGGGACGCCGTACTGGGTGCCGGGGCGCCTGGGTTCATGTTTCCGCGATCTTAGGGTGAGGTGACCCGGGCGGTCAATAACTCATTCCGCCGGGACCGAACCGCCGTTCTGGTAGTTCTCGGCCAGATCGTCGCAGGTCCACCACTCGCGGAGCGAATCCGGGTCGCGGTAGTCCTTGCAGGACTCCGCTTCCGCATCGGAGACGTCGGCCTCGGCTTCCTTACAGAGGAGGATGTCGTCGCGGGTGACGGTCAGGCCACACTCGTCAGCGTAGCGGGCCATTTCCACGCATACATCCTGGCAAGGGTTGCCGCAGCCGACGAGGAAGGCAGTGAGGAACAACAGCGGGCGGGGCATCCTGGCTCTCCGGCCCCCGAACGTAGCCGATAGAAGGGGTTCGTGGCTACCGTTCCTGCACACCTCGGCGTCCTCCAGGTGGAGCCGACCGACCACTGCAACCTGGCGTGCCGCATGTGCGCGCCCCACGCGGAGCACTGGCCGAGCGTGCACGGTGTGCCCAAAGGCTTCCTCGACCCGGCGCGCTACGCGCGCATCCTCGACCGCCTCGTGGACGAAGACTGCCGCTTCGATCACGTCATCCTGCAGTGGCTCGGCGATCCCGCGGTCCACCCCGAGCTGGAGACACTGGTGGCGCGCACCAGCGACCGGCTGGCCGGACGGGTCGGCTACGTCCGCTTCGACACCAACGGGATCCTGCTCGGGCCGGCACGGGTCGACCGGATCTTCGCCGCCACCCGGGCCGACGTGCCCATGGTGATCGTGTTCACCGTGGATGCCACGACCGCGGCGACCTACCGCAGCACCAAGGGCCAGGAGGGCCTCGAACGGGCGCACCGACACATCCGTCACCTGCTGGCGCGCCGCCGCCACACCGGGGCTGCCCACGTGTCGGTGCAGGTCCAGTTCGTGGTGCAGGCGACGAACCACCCCGACGCGGGCGACTTCCTCCGCTACTGGGAGGACGCGTTCGCCTGCCTGGGCGGCGGGGTGGGCCACGGCGAGATCCTGTTCAAGCGGCTCTCGGTCGGCGGCGGCGCCGAGGGTCAGCTCGCGGCCGACCGCCTTTACGACCAGACCATGGTCCGCTTCGGCATCACCCCCCGCCGGACGCCGTCGCTGACGGTCAGCGTGTGGGAGGACCGTCCCTGGCAGCAAGACGACGGCCACGCCGAGCGGGGCGCCTGCCCGGGGCTCTGGTACACGCCGGTGATTCGGCACGACGGGCACCTGATGATGTGCTGCGCGGACCTGCAGGGCGCGCTCGACCTGGGCGCGGTGGACGAGGCCGGCTTTCGCGCGCTCTGGAACGGTCCCAAGGCCCGGGCCGAACGGCGGGCGCACCTGGCCGGCCGCTTCGAGGGCGTCTGCGCGAGCTGCGGCGGCATCAACTGGTACGCGTTGCCCGCGCACCCCGCCGAGACCGTCTGATCACTCGCTGCGGGTGCCCACGAACAGCCGGTTGCGCGCGTACTTCGACGGCGTCCCGTCCTCGCCGTCGATGAAGGAGAGGTCGTACTGGACCCGATCCAAGGTGAACACGTAGACCTCGTTGAACACCTGGGTCAGGCTGGACCCGACGGTCACCCCGCGCGCCTCCAGGTCGGGCATCGTGATCTCCAGTGCGTCGCCCGCCCAGGTGATGTCGATCCCGCCGAACATCGGGTCCTCGTAGTGTCCGGCATGCACCGAAGGGTCCACGTCGTAGGGGGTGGGCTCGATCTCCACCGTCTCCGTCGGCACCCCGGCGAAGAGGTCGATCGCCTTGTACGCGGACTTGGAGAAGTCGTCGCCGTACCCGTTGGAGAGGATGCAGACCGCGAAGTCCTGCTCCGGGACGACGTAGAAGAGCGAGGTGTAGGAGAGGGTGTTTCCGCCGTGCAGCCAGAAGGGGACGTCGTGGATTCCGCCGGCTGAATCCGGGTAGAAGTCGATGACGAACATCCCGTAGCCGTAGCCCTGGGTCGGGTCGCTCGGGTACAGGGAGACG
This sequence comes from Pseudomonadota bacterium, assembly GCA_043750895.1. Classification (GTDB taxonomy): domain Bacteria; phylum Myxococcota_A; class UBA796; order UBA796; family SXON01; genus JAYVAS01. Next base: position 3,007 of record JAYVAS010000366.1, on the reverse strand, counting down.
TGGTGCGTGGTCAGTTCGGCGCGGAGCGTGTCGTTGAGCACCGCATCGTTCCCCTCGGCGAGGAAGCCGGCGAGCCGGCACATGTCCGACGCGGTGGACCACACCAGGCCCGCGGGCCGCACGAACCCGTTGTCGGTCACCGCTTCGAGGTCCGTCCGCCCCAGGGTGTAGGTGTAGTCGGTGCTGAAGGGGTCGAACCAGTCGCGCTCCGAGGTGAACGCGTACCCGTAGCCGACGGCGATCGCCTCCGACGCGGGCATGTCGGCTTCGCGGGCGTAGCTGCGGTCCATGCCGAGCGGCGCGAACAGGCCGTCGACCAGCAGGTCGGCGTAGGGGACCCCGGCGGCGCGCTCGGCGGCGAGACCCGCGAGCGAGAAGTTGGGATTGGAGTAGTTCCACATCGCTCCGCCCGGAGCCACCGCCCACTCGTTTTCGGCGAAGATCCCCGTCGCCCGCGTTTCGAGCGCCTCGTCGGCGGGCTCGTCGTCCCAGGGCGTGTAGTCGTAGAGCCCGCCCTGGTGGGAGAGCAGGTGATGGAGGGTGGTCCCCCCGGCCCACGCGGGGGACCGGGCCAGCGCCACGTCGGGGAGCGCGGACGCGACGGTCTGATCGAGAGAGAGCCGCCCGGCCTGCACCTGTTGGAGCACCGCGATCGCCGTCATCTTCTTGGTGTCGGAGCCCACCTGGAAGATCGTCTCGGGGGTGACGGGGACGTCGGCGTCGGGATCGGCCGAGCCGAAGCCCTCGGCGTAGACGATCGCCCCGTTCTTCCAGAACGCGACCGACGCGCCGGTGCCGTAGCCGGAGAGGTCCCGCTCCACCCGGTTGCGAAAAGTGGCGAGGTCGTCCGCGTCCAGGCCGGTGGTCGTGGTGTCGGGGGTGTCGGACGTGTCGGCGGTGTCGGTTCCGGTGGACGCGCCGGTGTCGTCGACCGGGACCACGTCCTTGGGGGTGCAGGCGAGGAGAAGGACGAGGTGCATGTGTGATCGTACCCGCATTTCCGGGTCGCGTTCACCCCGTCGCGGGGCGACGTGGTCAGCCCTCGTGTCGGCCGGGACCCGTACGCCGCAACCGCTCGATCCAGGCGCCGAGCCGCGTGCGATCGGCCTGAGCCGCCTCCAGCTCGCTCGTCTTCTTCGCCAGGTCGGCGGTCAGCACCTCGACCTCGCGGCGGAGGTGCTCGGTGGTCGCCTCGGCGCTGCTGGTGCGGGCGCCCAGCACCGCGACCGTCTCGCGGCGAAACGCCGCCACGTCGGCCATCGCCACCGAGAGGGCCTCGACCGAGCCGGCGAGGGCGCGGACCTGGGTGTTGAGGGCCTCGATCTCGGTCCGTTTGGTGGCCAGCTCCCGGTCCGCGGCGGCGCGCGCCTCCCGGTCACCCCGGGCCGTCGCCTCGGCCACCGCCGCCCGCGCACCGGCGTGCGTCCACGACCAGCCCCGCGTCCGCTTCGTCGGCTGCCACGCGAGCAGGGAGGCCTCGGTCTGCGCCGGCGCGTAGCGGGCGGCGAGCACGGTCGTGTCGCGCGGGGAGGCGATCGCCGCCGACAGGGCCTCGTCGAGCGGCTCGTCGACCCAGCCGGCCCCGGTCTCGCGGATCGCGTCGCCGAGCGGGGTGTCGGCGTCCGAGATCAGCGGGAGGCCGCAGCCGAGGTAGTCCGCCTGCCGGAAGCTCATCGCCAGGGCGCGCTCGGGGTTGGGTGCGTACCGGTCGAGGGCCGCGGTGGCCCCGGCGCAGGCTGCGAGCCACTCCCCACGCGGGACCCGCCCGTGCGCGATCACGCCGTCCACCGGGGGGAGCCCGTAGGTGTGCACCTCCGCCCGGTCTCCGAGGAGACCGACCGCGGTCGCGAGCGTAGGGGCGAGGTCCTGCCAGGGCCACGCGTGCCCTCCCGCGACGAAGCGCGGTCGGGTCGGGAGGCGGCGCGGTGGGCCAGCCAGCGCGGCGAGGGGAACGACCAGCCCCGGCGCGACGGTGAGGTCCCACCCGGCCACCCCGAGGATCCCCATCCAGAACCAACGTTGGCGCGGATTGCTGAACAGGACCTGGTCCGCGGCCTCGACGGCCTGGAGCGCGCGCCCGGCCTCTTCTTCCTGCAGACCCTCGAAGGCGCCCTCCAGCAGCCGCGGCGCGTAGAGGTCGACGACCAGCGGGGCGAGCTGCGCGAGCGCCGGTGCCTCCTCGGGCGCGACGCAGATCACCAGGTCCGGGTCTCCCGCCTGGACCAGTTGGCGGAGGTGTCCAGGGGAGGTGTAGCCCTCGGGGTGATCCTGGGCGCGGGCGAGCGGGCGGACCTCGTGCCCGGCGTGTCGGAGCGCCTCGATGTGCACTGCGGCACGCAGGGCGCCGCCGGTCGCGATGGTGCCGGCGTCGGGGAGGGTGCCGTGGAACACGACGGTGACGCGCATCAGCGGGACCCTTCGACGGAGCAGGACTTCAGCACGGCGCCAGTCTACCCGGTTACTCCCGAGGGATGTCCTCCCTCCCCCACCTCGAAGCCCACCACGGGGACTTCGTCGCCTTTCGCGACGTCATGATCAGCACCGCCGCGGCGCGCTTCGGGCCGATCTGGTGGGGCGTCTGGGCCCAGCTGGTCCGCCCGCCTCCGGCCCCCACCCTGGTGGATCTCGGCTGCGGTCCGGGCATGCTGCTGCCGCTCCTCCGCGAGCACCACCCGGATGCGCGCATCGTCGGCGTCGACACCCAGCCCGCGATGCTCGCCTACGCCCGCGCGCTGGCGCCGCAGTGTGGGGCGGAGATCCTCGAGGCCGATCTGGCCGGCCGGGTGCCGCTCCCCGACGGCGTGGCCGACGTGGTCACCGCGGTGCACCTGCTCCACGAGCTGCCCTTCCCGATCCCGCTGGTGGACGAGATGTGGCGCATCCTCAAGCCGGGCGGCGTCCTGGTCCTCTACGACTGGGTGAAGTTCCCCCTCGAGGCCTACCTCGAAGGCGAGGAGCCCACCGAAGCCCGGATCGCCCACTTCCGGGAGCACTGCCTCTACGCCGT
>JAYVAS010000365.1:0-4477 GCA_043750895.1 Pseudomonadota bacterium | reverse complement strand
TTTCTGCGGCTGTTGACGCAGACGACGGTCCCCGGCGCGGACGCCTTCGTGGCTCGCTCGGCGCGGTTGCGTGCGGCGGTCGGCGCCCGATCCGACCTGGATCCGGGCGAGATCGAGCTGCTGGTCGCGCTGGTACAGTCGCCCGAGTTTCGGGGGGCGGTCCCCGATCACGAGCTGGACGCCTTCGTCGCTCGTTTCGGTGAAGGCGCCGGGGCCCGGCTGGTGGCGGAGTTGGGAGAGGACCTCGACCTCGAAGGCTACGGTACGCGCTACGGCTCCGCCGAGGCGTTGCTGCTCCTGGACGCCATGTTCGGGGTGTGCGCCGGCGACGGCGTCATCGAGACCACCGAGGTGCGCCGGCTCGAGGCCGCCGCCAGTGAGCTGGGCATCGACGGCGTGCTCGTCGCGGCGCTGCACCGCAAGCACGACCCGCGCCACGCGCGCGGCGAGAACGACCACCCGCTCACCGGGCCACGGCTCCGGATCGGGCGCAGCCCCGGGTCGGACATCCTGCTCCCGGACCCCCAGGTGGCGCTGCATCACGCCGATCTGGTGGCGAGCGGCGACGGCTGGCGGGTGGTCGACGCCGAATCGGGGCGCCCGACCGTGCTCAACGGCCGGGTGATCAACGGCGCCCCGGTGCGGGAGACGGACGAGCTCCGCATCGGCAGCTACACGCTGCGGGTGTTGGCCAGCGAGGGGGTGGTCCGGGTGTGGGGCGCGGACACCTTCGCGACCCTCTCAGCGCGGGGGCTCACCCGCCGGATCGGCGACGTTTCGCTGCTCGATGACGTGCGCTTCACGGTGTTCTCCGGTGAGGTCGTCGCGATGGTCGGGCCGTCCGGGGCCGGCAAGACCACGCTGCTCAACGCCATCGCCGGCGTCGCGCCCGCCGACTTCGGCGAAGTCACGATGGACGGCCAGGACTTCCACCAGGTGCTCCGGGTGGATCGGTCACGGGTCGGCATCGTGCCGCAGGACGACATCGTCCACCCCGAGCTGACCGTGACCGAGTCGCTCGGCTACTCCGGTCGGCTCCGCTTTCCGGCCGACACCGCGGTGGCCGAGGTGGAGACGGAGGTGCGGCGGGTCCTCGAGGAGCTGGGCATCGAGCACATCGCCGATTCGCGGATCGGGGACGCCACCCGCCGGGGGATCTCCGGGGGGCAGCGGAAGCGCGTGAACCTCGGGCAGGAGCTGCTCACCCGGTCCACCCGGGTCCTCTTCCTGGACGAGCCCACCTCCGGCCTCGACCCCCGCGCCGCGCAGGACATCGTCCGGCTGGTCCGTCAGCTCGCCGATCGCGGCCGCATCGTGTTTCTGGTCACGCACGACCTCTCTCCCCAGGTCATGGCGCAGGTGGATCACCTGTTGGTGCTCGCGCGGGGTGGGCGCCTCGCCTACTTCGGGCCGCCGGCGGACGCGTGCGCCTACTTCGGGGTGGCGACGCCGGACGCCATCTTCAACCGGTTCCAGGACAAGCGGGACGACGAGTGGGGCCACGCCTACCGGGCCAGCCCGGACTTCCGGAAGTACGTGCTCACCCGCGAGGAGCTCTTCCAGGTGCGGCGCGCGGTGGAGCGCCCGGCCTCGGGGCCCCCGGGTCGGGTCCGGCGCTCCAACTGGCACCAATTCCGGGTGCTCACGGGGCGGTACTGGCGGGTGAAGGCCCGTGACCGTACCGGCCTCTGGGTCCTCGCGATCCAGCCCCCGTTCCTGGCGGCGGTGATGGCGGCGGTGTTCCCGCGTCCGACCACGCCGATGTTGTTCATGATGACGCTCTCGTGCCTGTGGTTCGGCATGAGCGCGTCGGTGCGCGAGCTGATCAGCGACCGGGTGCTGTGGAACCGCGAGCGCCGCGTCGGCGTCGGCGTGCTTCCGTACGTCGGGAGCAAGGTGGCGGTGCTGGGGTCCATCGCGGTCGCCCAGTGTTGCTTCCTCTCGCTCACCTGCTGGGCGTGGTTCGGGCTCGGGGTTCTGGGCTTCTCTCCGCTGCGACTGGCCGAGGTGGCGTCGTTGACGGGGTTGTCGGGCATGGCCCTGGGTCTGGCGATCTCCTCCCTGTTCGCGTCGAGTGAGGCGGCGGTCGGCACGCTCCCGCTGTTGCTGATCCCGCAGATCACCTTCTCCGGGTTGTTGATCCGTCTCACGATGATGTTCAAGCCCACCGAGACGATCACCTTCTGGAATCCGCTGCGGTACGCCTTCGAAGCGGTGCTCAAGGTCCCGTCGGTCGCGCGCGGCGTGAACGAGGCCGGGGCCCCGTCAGGCTGGGACTTCGGAAAGGTCTTCGAGGCGGCGCGCTACGGCACCGAGTGGAACGAAGTCGGCATGGCGGCGCCGCTGTACGACTACGGCTTCAAGGGCTCGGGGGCAGACGACATCTGGCTCACGCCGCCGCAACTGCTGGTCCGGCTCGCGGTGTTCACGGTGGTGTTCCTCGTCGTCGCCGTCCTTCGTGTAGGTCGCCGTCGGGAGGGTTGAGACGCACCGGGTCGTGAGCCCTCGCCCCGACCTGCCCCTGCGGTTTGCGCCGCGTCGGTCAGTGCCCGCCGGCGAAGTGCACGTCGTCGGCAGCCACCGGCGACGTGTCGGTGCGCACGAACTCGGCGCCGTCCACCTCGACCCGCTCGAGGGCGGCGCCGCGGGTGAGGTGGTGACCGTGGCCGCTCACCGGGATGAGCGAGTGCCCGGCCCGGAGCCAGCCCAGGGCGGTCTCGCGATCGATGGTGCGGGGGGACGCGTTCTTGAAGCACACCTTCAGGGTGCGGATGCGTCCGGCGTGGAGGTCGGCGGTGAGGACGTCGATGTCGGCCATGAGGGCGCGTCTATCCGGTCCTCCGGCGCCACGCTGGTTTACAAATGCTTGCACCCCCCGGGCGGGGAAGAAGGCGCAATGCGATAGGTTCGCGCGATGCTTCTCCTTCTGCTTGCGTGCGCCAAGCCTGTCCCGCCCGCCAGCGTCGATCCGGTCCCCGGGGTACCGCGCCTCCCGTCCCCCACCGGCGATGTCTACACCCGACTCCAGGGACGGCCGTCGGATGACCTCGTCGCCCAGGTGGTCGGTACTGCCCCGTGGGACGAGGTGCTCTCCGGCGTGGCCGCGGCGATCGCGCTGGCGCAGACCGAGGGCACCGCTCCCGACCCCTATCAGGTGCGCTGGCACGCCGTCCGCGCCGGCTATCCGTACCCGGTGGCCGCGATGCTGGTCTCGCTCGCGCCCCTCGGCGAGGTGCCGATGGGCTTCGTCGACGCGGTCCGGAACAGCACCTCCGCCGACGTCGGGTTGGCCCGCGCCCGGGGCACCTCCGGCGACTGGTGGGTGATGCTCGAGGGGCGTCCGCGCGGCCGGGTCGGCGCCATCGCGCGCGAGCACCCGGTGGGCGATGTCATCACCGCCGCGGGCATGGTGGTGTCGGACCCCCTCGGGCAGATCCGCCCCGCCGCCGACACGGTGACCCTGGACATGAAGGGAGAGTGGCTCCTCCAGGCGCGGGACCTCGCGGGGTCGGTGGCCACGCTGCCGATCTACGTCGGCGAGCTCACCCCGATCGAGCCGCCGTTCATCCCGCTCGACGTCCCGGGAGGGGACGACCCGCTCGCGCGCGCCCTGCTCCGGGACGTATGGGGCTGGTACGGGCGGCCTGCTCCCGAATTCGACCCTACGTTGGACGCCGTGGCCCGCGCCCGGCTCCGCGATCTGCTCGCGGGGGTCGCGTCCCCCGACCCGGCGCGTCAGGTCCAGGCGGCCGGGTTCGTCGGCGTGCCGTCGGCGACCGCGACCTGTCGCGCCGCCGAGGCGACCGCGTGCCTGGACGGCATGTGGTGGTCACCCGAACGGCGCGGGGTGCTGGTGGGCGGCTTCGAGGCGCTCGGCGTCGCGACCGGGCGGGAGGACGGCGAGCTGGTCATGGTCGTGGTCGCGGCGGGCTGAGCCGCCCGCCACGTCACGGCCGCCCGCCGTCAGGCCCCTTCCCCGTACAGACTACGGACAGGCGATGTCGTAGACCGTGTCGAGGAAGTCCACGTCATCGACGTAGTAGCTCTTCTCCCCGGCGGTGGCGCCATCGACGTTGAAGTTCGGGAAGACCGAGATGCGGGTGAAGGCGTACGCCGGGTTCAGGGCGGCGGTGCCGCTCGCTTCGTTGGCGAAGTCGAAGGTCAACACCTGCCAGGCGGCCGCGGTCGTCACCGTGGCTTCGGTCTCGACCGACTTGGTGGGGTCGGTGGCGTCCTCGACCTTCAGGCGCACCTGGATGTTCGCGTCGGGCGACCAGATCCGGAGGGACATCCGCGTTTCGGTGGTGGTGAGGGGAAGCGGCGCGATGCTGTCGGCGGGGCAGGTGGACATCGTCGTGCCGGCCCACGTGGCGGCGCTCGGGGACTTCACGAGGCGGGCCACGTGGTTCGAGGCGTCCTCGGGGTCGACGACGACCGAGCCGGATTCGTCGCCGAAGCCGGTGAGGGTCGGCGGGGG
>JAYVAS010000364.1:0-1994 GCA_043750895.1 Pseudomonadota bacterium | reverse complement strand
GCGCCTGCCGCGCCGACACCGCGGGGTTCACCACCAGGGGCGCGGCCCGCGCCGCGGCCGCCGCGGCCTCGTCGATGAAACCGGCGTCCACCATCCGCTGCAGCGCGAGATCGCGGCGCACCTTGGCCTCCTCGGGGTGACGGATCGGCGACCAGGCGTTCGGCGACGCGATGATCCCCGCCAGCGTGGCCGCCTCGCCCAGCTCCACCCGCCCGATCGGCTTCCCGAAGTAGGCCCGCGACGCGGCGTCGACGCCGCACACCGCGGAGCTTCCCGCCTGCCCCAGGTAGATCTCGGACAGGTAGAGGCGGAGGATCTCCTCCTTCGAGAGCCGCCGTTCGAGCGCGAAGGCCAGCAGCACCTCGCGCAGCTTCCGGCCCGCGGTCCGGTCCTGGGAGAGGAAGAGGTTCTTGGCGAGCTGCTGGGTGAGCGTCGAGCCGCCCTGGGCCAGCTCCTGCTTCAGGAGGTCCACCCACAGCGCGCGGGCGATGCCGATGGGGTCGATGCCCCCGTGCTCGAAGAAGCGGGCGTCCTCCATCGCCAACACCGCCTGCTGCATGTGCTTGGGGGTGTCGGCGAGGGACACCGGGCTGCGGTTCTCGTTGCTGGCGCCCCGGAGCGTCGCCAGCACCGCGCGCTCGGCCGTGAGCCGATTTCCGGGCGTGACCGACGCCACCGCGCCGTTCTTGAACGTGACCAGCACGTCGGCTTTCTTGTCGTCGGTGCGGGGTTTCAGCAGCAGGGCGTCGCCGCTCAACTGGAAGTCACCGGGCTTCTGGGCGTCGGCCACCCGGGCGTAGCCGGCGGCGACCAGATCGTCGGCGAACGCGGCGGCGCCGATGCGCAGCCCCGGCCAGGCCTCGATCGGCCCGGACCAGACATGGCCCGGGAGGGACCAGACGTCACCCTTCAGGCGTTCATCCACCGTGTCGAGCGCACCGCGGTACAGCACCCCGAACACGGCCGCGACGGCGAGGCTGGCGCCAACCGTGGTCCAGAGCAGGATCATCCGGAGCCAGCCGCCGATGGTGCCGCCGCCGCCGCCCCCGCGCCCGAACGCCGTGCGTGGAGCCTTCGCGGCCTTCCGGATTGGACCCCCGATGGTCTTTGGGGCCGCCTTCTTGGGAGACTTCGCCATGGTCTTGACATGTCGACGCTAACCGCATTCCGAGCCCTCCGCCCCCGGCAGGGCGCTCGCACCCCGGGATAAGGAGGCAGATGATCTGGATCGGGCTCGCCCTCGCCGCGCAGACGTGGACCCCCACGTGCACCACCGCGGCCGACAACACGGTGTGGATGGTCCTCGAAGCCCCGGCGCCGGTGGCACCTCCCGACTACATCTGCCCGGGGCTCTTCGTCGGCGGCGTCGGGTGCGACCGCATCGTCGGCATCGCGACGGTGCGCACCGCGGGCTACACGCCGCGGCTGGCATGGTTGCCCGCCGGCGAAGGGTCGACCGTGCTCGACTTCCTGGACAAGGCCAAGGGCGGGGTCGGGCTCACCTCTGACGCCGCCACCACCACCATGCTCATCGACAGCTGGCTGGCCGACCGGAGCCGCGCGTCGGCGCCGGTCGCGGGGGTCACCCTCCACCTCTGGGTCTGCCCCGACGCCCCGACGCTCGCGCCGGACACGCCGGGGATCACCACCCGGGTCCGAACCGGACGGGTGGTCTTGCGATGAGCAGCCCGGGGGCGATAGGCCCGTCCCGGAGGTAGCGCGATGTGGTCATTGCTCGTCGGATCGGCGCTCGCAGGGTCGTCGTCGGCGGACATCGTCGCCACGGCGCTCGCCGAGAACCCCAGCGCCGAGGTGGCCGTCGTCTGCGCCCCCGTCGGGACCCTGCTCGGGGTGATGAGCAAGCTCCCCGTCCCGCCCGCGCTGATGGACGCCGCCGGCGGGCAGGGGCGACGGCTCCTTCCGCTGCTCGACCCCGCCGCCGCTGCCGAGGCCGGCGTCGACCGAAGCGGGGCGTTGGTGCTGGTCGGTGCGGC
>JAYVAS010000363.1:0-11360 GCA_043750895.1 Pseudomonadota bacterium | reverse complement strand
AGCTTCCTCCAAGAGAATATCGCGTTCTCGGCTGGCGGTCCGATCGTGAAGGAGAAGGTCTGGTACTTCGCCGCGATCGACTTCTCGACGTCGAGCACCCAGTACGAGGGGATGACCGTCAAATACCAGCCGACCACGCTGGACGGGTTCGCCAAGGTCACCTTCTTCGCCAGCCCCAACGTGACGTTCAAGGCGCAGTTCGCCGGGTCGTTCACCGATATCCAGAACTACCAGACCAGCGCGCTGTTCACGCCCGAGGCGCAGTCGGTCTACCACTCGGACGACTACTCCCCTTTGTTGAGCGTGGAGTGGCGCCCAGGGCCGACGACGGTGTGGGACCTCGAGGCGCTCTATCAGAACGGCCACGTCAACGTCTCGCCCACCAGCGACGACATCGACGCGTACCAGCTCTACGACGCCGACTCGGGTCAATACCTGAACAACTTCGACCAGTACGACCTCAACCAGCGGGGGCGCGTGGGGGTGAGCTTGAAGCTCACGCAGCTCGTGGACAACTTCCTCGGCGACCACAAGTTCAAGCTGGGTGGTGAGTTCTGGCGGGTGACGGACACCCGCGATCTGCGGTTCACCGGGGCCGGCGAGAGCGACTACATCGAGTTGGGCGCGGACACCCCGGACGACACCTCCGACGACGGTACGGGCGTGCAGTACACCCGCGGCACGGCCGAGGACGGCACCTACTACGCGTGCGAGGCCGCGGACCACTCCGATTGTCTGGCCAAGGAAGAGTACAAGTCCGTGGGTGCCATCGGGCACGTGGGGCTCATCAGCTCCTTCTTCCTCCAGGACGACTGGGTTCCCGCCAAGTTCTTGACGATGAACGTCGGTATTCGTGCCGACCACGAACAGCTCCTGCAGAACGAGGGTGCGGAGATCGTCAACAGCTGGATGATCGCCCCTCGCCTCGGCGCGGCGTGGGACGTCACCCACGACTCCAAGACCTTGGTCTCGGCAAACGCCGGTCGTTACTTCGACGTCGCCGGCAACGGCTTCGCCGACTGGGGCGACACCCGGAGCGCCTTCGTCTTTGCCCAGTACGTGCAGAACGGAGACGGGACCTACACCAACATCTACACCCAGGACCCCGAGGCCAATCCGCTCATCTACTGTAACGACCCCTCGCTGGACGACTACCAGAACACCCTGGCCACCGGGGGCGCTGGCGAGTTCGACGCCTGGCTGCAACGGTCGTACCTCGAGAACAACGTGTGCAACGGGCCGTTGCGCCCCTACCACATGGACAAGTTCGCGGTCGGCCTGAAGCGGGAGCTGTTCCCGCTCTTCGCGGTCGGCGTCCGTGGGATCCTGTCGAAGACGGTGGACCTCCCGGAAGACGTCGACTTCGACCTCGACAATTGGGTCATCACCAACCCCGAGTCGAAGTTCCGCGACTACAAGGCGCTGGAGTTCACGGCCGAGAAGAAGTTCGACAGTCACTGGCAGTTGTTGGCGAGCTGGACCATCTCCGAGTCCAAGGGCACCAATCCCGGGCAGTTCGAGCTGCCGTCGGGCGGCTCGACCGGCTCGAACGGGAACGAGGTCGGCGTCTACCTCGACGACATCAACAGCCAGGCCACGCGCACGACCTTCTTCGATGCCGGCTACGGTTGGCTGGTGGACGGGCTCTCCGGCCTGGGCACGCTGAGCGACGACGCCGGCTACTACGGGTACCTGCCGTACCACAGCCTCCACTCGGTGAAGCTGAACGGGTCCTACACCTTCAACTTCGGAACCACCGTCGGCCTGGTGTACGAGTTCAGCTCGGGGCAGGCCTGGCAGAAGCGCGGGTACGTCGCGCTCTACCAGGACTACTTCTCGATGCCGGAGGGCCGCGGCACGCGGTTCACCCCTCCGACCAACTATGTCGACTTCCGGGTCGCCCACAAGTTCAGCCTCCCGAAGGAGCGCGGCGTGGAGATCTCGGTGGACGTGTTCAACCTGTTCGACTTCGAGACCCCGATCACCTACTACGAGAACGACAACGAGAGCTTCGGACTGGTCTTGTACCGGCAGGAGCCCCGCTCGATCGAAGCGGCGGTCAAGTTCATCTATTAGGACGCCCCATGTGGTGCGTGGTGATGCTGCTCTTCGGCGGGTGCACGGGTCGTCCTGGCACCGCCGAAGGCGGCGTGGGCGTGCGCGAGGAGACCTTCGTTTGCGCCGGAGACGGCGATTCGATCGGTGCGAGCTTCTTCTGGCCCAGCGCGGGCACCGCGTCGCTCACGACCGCGGTGGTCGCCGTGGGGGCCCAACGGTGGAATCGGTACGGCGATCTGCCGGGCCAGCCGTGGGGTCACTACCGGGACATCGCCCTGGCCGTGGCCGGGCGCGGTGCGGCGGTGGTTCTGTTCGACAAGGGGGGTACCGGCGTCACCGGCGGTCCCCCGGCGACGTTCGACGCCCGGGTGCGCGAGGTGCTCCAGGTCCTGAGCTGCGTGCGCACCCGGCCTGAAGTCGGATCCATCGTCCTGGTCGGTCACAGCCAGGGCGCGGCGGTGGTCGCGGCCGCCGCGGTGCGCAATCCGCCGCTCCGTCTGGTGCTGCTCGCCCCTTCCGCGGGTGTGTCCACCGACGTCGGCATTCCCGTGACGGTCATCCAGCCCGCGACCGAGGCCACCCCGGCACTTCGCCCCATCCTCGTGGGCGGCGTGAACCACCTGTTTCTTCCCGAGCCGGCGACGGCCGGCACGTCTCATGTATCAGCGGAGGCGCTCGAGCAGATTGGTGACGCAGTGTTGGGTGTGTCACGATGAATGACGCCGATTGGCTGCGGAAGCGGACCCGCAATCTGGGCCGCGGGTGCCTGGGTGGGACCGTGGTGTTGTTGGCGGTGGCACTTGCCGGAGCCGCCGGGGCGGTGGCGTACGGTGCACAGGGCGCCGCTGCCCACCGGACGGCGACGGACACCTCGGCACCGGTGACGCGGGGCATTGGCGCCGGCTGAATGCAACGCGCTCAGCGCGGGAGCCGATCCCACTGCCCGTTTTTCATCACCAACTCGAAGGTGGGCCAGTATTGGAGGTCCAGCTTGAGCGTGATCACCTGTGCACGCCCATCGAGGTTCTTCACCTGTACCCGAACCGACGAACGGTCGGGCCGGCCCGACACGGCGTCGAGCAGCTCGTCCAGGGTGGCGACGGGTCTCTCGTCGATGGCGAGGATCCGCAGCGTGGTGGCCAGCCCGTAGCGCGACGCCGGTGCGCCGGGCGCGTAGGAGGTCACGTACAGCCCGGTGTCCGCGAACCCGCGTTGGGTGGCCAGAGACGAGGGTACATCCTGTATCAACGCGCCCGCCCAGGCGACGAGCCGGGTGGGGCCGTCGCTCTCGGCGGGCTGGGTGGCAACGCTGACCGTCTCCTCCTTTCCGCTCCCACCGCGGAGTACGGTGAGCGTGACACGTTCGGCGCGGCTCGCTTCGTTCACGTCCGAGATCTGGGGCGCCCAGCGGTCCCCGAGCGCGAGGACGAGGTCGCCCTCCTGGAGCACCGAGGCGGCCGGGCTGCCGGCGGTGCGACGCCACACCTGCAACACCTCGCGTCGGTCGGGCGCGGCGGCGAGCAAGCGCGCGGCGCTCTCGGGGGAGAGACCACGCTGGATCGCGCCCGCGAGGCTGGTGTTGACCAACTCGGCGCCGAGATTACGCCACACGAGCGGGGCCCCGGTCAGGATGGGCTGAAGGAAGGCCTGGACGGTCTCGGTGGCGATGCCACGGAACGCGGCGTTGGGCTTGTCGCCGCTGTTGTCCACGAAGGAGGCGTAGAGGGCCACCACCCTACCGCGTTTGTCGGCGAGGACGCCGCCCACTGCGCGGGCGCTGCCGTCGATGTCGTAGACCTCCAGGTTGCTGTCGCGGAACCCCGGCACCCGCGGGATGGGGATGAAGAGGGGGTCGAACCGGGTGATCGTGGTGGCCTTGGACTGCAGCTCACCGCTTCCGGCCAGGCCGACGTGCCACACCGCCTCGTTGGGCTCCAGCCGCTCCGAGCGCCACTCGGGCGCAACGACCGTCATGCCGGCCAGCAGCGCGGGGGCGTACTGGAGGAGCGTCAGGTTGTGGGTCGGGTGCACCGCCACCACCCGGGCGGGGATCTCGACCGCACCTCCGAACGTGAGCGTCACGTCCCCGAGGGGCACCGGGACGGTGTCGCGGTCGACCAACACATATCCACGGCTCACATCGACCACCACGCCGGTTCCCGTGAACGAGGTTCCGTAGACGCCCCCCGTGCGGTAGGGCAGGGTGTCGCGGACCCAGACCAGGGAGGGACTGAGCACCGCCGCCGGCTTGCTGTCCCCGGAGAGCGGGGTGAACCGCGTCGGGACCGGGGTGGTCGACCCGCCCGGCGCAGCCGAGGCGACGCAGGGCCACACCCCGGTGCGGTCGTCGCGGGTGCAGAGCTGCATCGGGAACCACCGCCGATCGACGCGGATCACCGCCACCTGGGTACGACGGGGATCTTCGATGGAGAAGAAGCGGACCGGCACGCGGTCGCCGTCGGCGTGACCCGCCATCGCGGCCTCGAAGGCGCTGAGGGTGGTCGTGGCGGTGCCAGCGACCTCGACGATCACCGAGCCGGCGGGGATGCCTGCGTTCTCCAGCACGTAGCCGGCGGTCGCGACGTAGACGCCGCCGACCGGGACCGTGTGGTTGCGTGCCTGTTGGAAGGACAGGCGGTTGAGGACGGCGCCTCCGAACTCCAGGTAGGCCGCAGGCGTGAGGGCGTGCAGGTCGTCGATCCGGACGGGCACCTCGACGGGGCGTCCCCCTCGGGCGATCGACACCGGGATCGTCTCTCCGACCCGGGTGTCCAGCAACGCCTCGAGGGCCGCGAAGTCTCGAATCGGCGCCCCGGCCAGGCCGAGCAGCACGTCGCCGGGGGCGAGGCTGCCATCGGCGGGTCCGCCGGGGACGACCTCGTCCACCACCAGGGCGCCCAGGGTGTCGGGGAAGCTCTGGCGCAGCTCCGCCTCGGTCTCCGCGCGCAGCCCGAGGCGGCGGGTCTCGTCGAAGGTCTTGAACACGAACACGGTCTGCAGGGTCCCGCGGCTGACCGGCTCGGCTCCCTGAATCAGGGCCAGGGCCCGGGTCACCCGGTCCAAGGGGAGGAAGAAGCTGGTGGCTGCCCCCCGCGCCGACCCGGCGTTGAGCGCGATCGCGTGTCCGTGGGCGTCGAGGACCGGGGAGCCGGAGCTACCGCCGGAGGTGCCCGACGCCGCCTGGATGTAGTAGGTGTTGAAGTCGTTGAACTTGTTGGCGCCGTACCGGGGCGCGTCGCGATCGAGGCGCGCGATGGTCCCGGACAGGATCGCCAGCTTCTCGGCGTTGTCGCTCCCGACCACCCGGATCTCGCCGCCGACCCGGGCGTGCTCGGGGCGCAGCTCCAGCGCGGTGACCGTTTGGAACTTCACCAGAGCCGGATCGAACTGGTAGAAGCCGAAGTCGTGCACCGGATCCCGGTAGATGGCGCGAAGGGGCACCTCCTCCTGGGTGGAGAAGATGGCCTCGGCGACGACCGGCCCCGGCTCGACCACGTGGCGATTCGTCAAGATGATCCCACGCTTCGCGTCGACCACGAATCCGGTCGCCGTCGAGTTGGACGCGCCCTCGGTGTCGAAGGCGCGGGTCGAGCTCACCTTGATGGTGACGATCGCGGGGACGGCGCCGTCGATCATCGCCTCCCAGTCGTCGGGTGGCGGTGGTGGGGCGATGGGGGCGGCGATCGCGAGGGTGACGGCGAGGAGCATGGCGCATCCTGGCAGGGTCCCCGGCGCCTTTCAACCCGGGGTCAGCGGACCGCTTCGGCGTCCCTGAGCATCTCGGCGTCGAAGTCGGAGCGGATCACGATGAGGGGATTGAAGCGGGCCTGGGCGCGCTCGCTGGAGAGCAGCACCCCCGGCTTTGCCGACACGCCGTCGAGGGCCAGGATGTCGAAGTCGATCTGGGTCTCCTTCTGGTAGAGAACGCGGCCTTCGGGGCGGGGTTCCGCCTCGGAAGCAGACTGGGCGAAGGCGGGGGTGGCGAGCAGAAGCAGGGGAAGCAGGCGTAGACGGGTCATGGAACCTCCGTCCTGGCAACGGCGTGGGGCCGCCCGCCCTTACACTCCCACCTACGGCTTCGAACTGAGATCGGCGCGGAGGTCGGCCAGCTGGGCGACGTAGCGGTGCGTGCGGACGGCCAGGGTGGCGTCCGGCTTGTCGGCGTTGGCGAGGACCTGGTCGATCAACGCCACCGCCTCGACGGGGCGACCCTGCTTCGCGATGGCGCGCGCGAGCGGCTGCACGGCCCTGAGCTTCTGATCGCCCCAGCCCTTTTCCAACGCCCGACGACCCCGCGCCTCGGCCTCGGGGTAGCGCGCCGCGTCGAGCAGGATCCGGGCGGCGGCGTTGTCGTAGGTGAACTCGGATGGGAACAGCGCCACATACTGATCGAGCAGGGCCAGCGCGTCCGGGGTCCGGCCGATGCGGACGTAGAGGTCGGCGAGGTAGCCGACGTGGGCCTTGTCATGGGCCGGCTCGCCGGTCATCGCGGACTTCAGCATGACCACCGCGGAGGCGGTCAGCGCCTTCCCCTCGTCGCCCCCCACGGTCGCCCCGATCACGTCCACCACGTCCGCGGCGACGACCGGGTCGAGGGCGGCCAGCATCGGAACCACCGCCGGCCATCGGTCGGGGGCCGCGTCCAGGGCGGGGAGGATCCACTCCCCGGGCGGGGCGTGCGCCAACAGCCACTCGGCGTCGGCGCGGGTCCCGTCCAGCGCGAGGCGGGCGACGTGGAGGTCGACGTCGTCCGCGGCCTGGGCGAAGTAGAACCGGGCAGCGTCGGGACGGTCGGCCTCGACGAGGCGACGGGCGGCCGAAGACGCCGCGGCGCCGGTGAGAGTGGGATCCCGCGCTTCGAGGACGGGGAGGGGGATGGCGCCGGCCAGGCCCGCGAGCCACGCCACGGTCGGGGCCTCGCCCGGGTACCCGACCAGCCGCGCGATCTCTCCCCCGGTGGCGTCCACCGCGACCAGGGTCGGGTAGCCGCCGACCGCGTAGCGGCTCTTGAGCGCCCAGGACGTCGGCAGGTCGACGTCGATGGCCTGGAGGTCCAGCCCGGCCACGTCGGCGGCGTGCTCAGGGTTGTGCAGGACCTCGGTCGTGAGCAGGTTGCAGGGGGGACACCAGACGGCTCCGAAGTCGTAGAGGCGTACGACAGCGCCACGACCGACCGGCGCCGGTGGGGGCGCAGGCACGCTCAGCGTGAGGCTGCCGCGACGGGCCGGCGCCCCCGCGCCGGTGAGCCGGACCGGGCGACATGCCGTGCCGCCGTCCGCGCAGATCGAGAGGTCCACCGCGACCTGAAATGGGTCATCGGGGATGGGCACGTGGCTGGCCGACGGATCCCCGAGGCCCGCGTGGTGGACGCGCCATTGCCCGTCAAGAGCGGTGATCTCCAGGCTCCCGGGGGCGTCCGGAGCGAAGTGCCAGCCCGCGGGCGCGACGGCGCGCAACACGCCCTGGCCTCGGTTCCACACCATGGTCGCGGTCGGGTCGGCGGCGAGGGCACCGGCGCAGAGCAGGGCGAACATGGCGCAGCATAGCCCGCGTCCGAATGCCGCGGTGAGGGTCGCCGGAGTAGATCCGGGGGACAGATGTGGCTCGCCCTCCTCGTCCTCGGCGCGTTGTTCCCCGCGACCGCTGCCCCGCGACCGAACGTCGTTGTCGTGGTGGTGGACGCGCTACGAGCCGACCACCTCGGGGCCTATGGGTACACCCGGCGCCCGACCACGCCCAACCTCGATCGGTTCGCAGGCCGCTCGGTCGTCTTCGAGCACTGCCTCGCTCAGGGGGGGTGGTCGGTGCCGTCCATGGCGTCGTTCTTCTCCGGGGTCGACCCCCAGGCGCACCAGGTGCTCCGCTACAACCCGGTCGCCCGGTTGGAGTTCGACACCCTGCGCGCCGGGGAGACCACCTTCGCCGAGGTCTTTCAGGCGGCCGGCTACCAGACGGTCGCCCTCAAGAAGACGGTGGTGCTCGACCCCGCCCGGGGGATGATGCAAGGTTTCGATGTGGCCCGCATCGTCGGGGGGGACATGGCCGAAGGGCGTTCGGCCGCCGAGCTCACCGATGCCGCCACCGCCTGGCTCGATGGCGAGCGGGACCCCGCACGCCCGTTCCTGCTCTACCTGCACTACATGGACCCCCACAGCTCCTACCGGGCGCCCGAGCCGTTCTACTCGCAGTGGACGGGCGGCTACGACGGCCCGCTCACCGGCGATCACATGGAGATCGAGCGGTGGTTCGTCTCCGGGGAGCGGGTGCCCACCCGCGCCGACGTACGGCACCTCCGGGCCCTGTACGACGCCGAGATCGCCTATTGGGACCAGGAGTTCGGCCGCTTGATGCAGCGGCTGGTGGTCAGCGGTCTCGACACCAACACCATCGTGGTGGTGACCGCGGACCACGGCGAGGCCCTCTACGAGCACCGGCAGTGGTTTCACGGGGACGTCTGGTTGGAGAACCTCCGGGTGCCCTTCCTCATGAAGGTACCGGGGGTCGCGGCCGCCCGGTACGATCATTGGACCCAGCTCATCGACATCGCGCCCACCCTCACCGATCTGGTGGGGCTCCCGGCCGGCCCGCGATGGATGGGGCGCAGCCAGGCGTCGGTGATCGGCGGCGGACCGCCGCTGGTCGGGCCAGTGTACGGGGAGTACGGCGCCCTTCAGACGCTGATCACCCCGGAGGGACTGAAGCTGACGCGGTCCGAGGGTGGGTTGTCCCTCTTCAACCTCGCGGCCGACCCCCACGAGCGCACCGATCTGGGGCCTGTCCGCGGGTTGTTGGTCGACCGCCTGCTGCCGCAGCTCGACGCGCGGGTGCGTCTGGGGTTGGCGCTCGCGCCGGTCGCGGACGTCGACGCGCCCTGACGAGCCTGGGCGCAAGGCCGGACCGCGGTTGCCGCGGCGCCGCGGCGTGCCGGTTCAGCTCTGGGGTTCGACCAGCGCCGGATCGGGCGCGAAGCAGGCGCGGGCGGACGTGCATCGGTAGGGGTCCACGGGTGCCTCGTCGGGGCCCCAAGGGTGCGCGGTGGAGAGGCACGTCCAGGGCACCTCGTTGCGGGCGTAGGCCTCCGCGACCCACTCCGGGGTCACGGCGTCGGTTCCGTGGCGCCCCTTCCAGCGCAGTCGACGGCAGAGCTGGATCACGCGAGCCTCTCGAGGACCGAGTGGACCGCGGCCTCGACCAATTCGAGCTTGTAGGCCGCCGCGGGGTTCTTCTGCCACGTCGCAGCCATGCGACGCCAGACGGGCTCCCAGGCGCGCCCGGCATCGATGGCGGCGGCGACCGGGGCGAGGTCGAGCGGGACCGCGGCGACGCCGCCCACCACGAGGCGGTGGAAACCGGGACCCCGACGGGCCACGATCTCGACCAGGGGCCACTCGGCCCGGCTGCGGGCGCTGATCCGGAGCCACGCGGAGCGCTCGTCTCCCACCGCCGGCACGTCGACGCCGACCAGCACCGCCCCGACCGGCAGTTGATGGTCGCGCGTGGGGTCGGACCCGTCGTAGAGCGCGGCGACCGGCCCCGACGGCCCGCCCACGACCCGCACCGTGGCGTCGTAGGCCGTCAGCGCCACGGCCAGGGTGGACGGAGACACGCAGTAGCAGGGGCTCTGCAGCACCGCCGCGTGATGGGCGGAGTCTCCCGTGCGGGCGGGGCACTCCCCCCCGCCCCGTTTGAAACAGCTCACCGTTGTGTCACGGTAGTAGCTGCACCGCGTCCGTTGTAGCAGCGCGCCGCCTACGGTCGCGATGGCCCGGATCTGCGGCGTGGCCAGGCCCCCCACCGCTTCGGCCAGCCCCGCGTACCGCTGCCGGAGTACCGGATGGCGCGCTAGCGCCGCGAGGCGGACCCGCGCCCCGATGGTGGCGCTGGCGGAGACGTCCAGGGTGTCCAGGCCTCCCAGGTCGCGCAGATCCGAGATCGGACCGGTCCGGATGCCGCGCTGCTGGCGGTCGGTCAGATCGCTCCCGCCGGCGCGGATCTCCCCCTCGCCCACGTCTTCGAGTCGGGTGGGGAAGTGGATCACGTCGCCAATCCCGCGCGTACCCGGTGCGGATGCAGGGGAAGGTCGCGGAAGCGCACGCCCGTCGCGTGGGCCACGGCGTTCCCGATCGCCGCGGCGACCGGCACGGTGCACACCTCGGCGAGGCCGATCCCTCCGCCGTCCACGTGATCGAACCCCGTCTCGTCGAAGTCGAGGGTGATGGGCGGCGCGTCGCCGATGCCGAGGATACGGTAGTCCTCCAGATTCAAGGTAGTGATTCTTCCATCCGGATCGGTGCGTCGTTCCTCGTGGAGGGCGAAGCCGATGCCCTGGAGGATCCCGCCCGCGCACTGCGCGCGCGCCAGCGCGGGCGTCGCGAGGCGTCCCACCCGGAAGTGGGCGTGGTATCGGCTCACCACCACCCGTCCGGTCCAGGTGTCGACCTCGACTTCGGCGAGGTGCACCGATCCCGCCATCTTCCGACCCATGCGGAACCCGGCCACGCCGAAGGGGAGGGCGTAGCCGCCCCGGTCCGCGGGGCGTCGGCTGCGCACGAGGGTCGGGGTCAGCGCGGCGAAGACGGCGTCCCACGAGACGGGCGCGCCCTCGGCGTCGGTCCAACCGATCCCGGGTGTGAAGCGCCGGGCGGGGCCAGGATGTCCCAGCGCCTCGATGAGCGCGTCGGCGGCGGAGAGCACGGCGGGCACGTAGGACGCCGTGGTGCGGCTGCCCCCCGCCATAGGACCCCGCGGGAGGTCGGAGTCCCCCAAGGAGACCGTGATCCGCGCGCGGACGAGGCCGAGCGCCTCCGCCAGGGTGGTGGCCAGCACCGTCCGGGTCCCGGTGCCGATGTCCTGCCCGCCGGAGCGGACGATCAAGCCGTCGCGGGTGGCTTCGATCTCCACGATCACGTTGACCTGCACGACGTAGTACCAGCCTCCGGCGGCGACCCCCACGCCGCGTCGGAGCCTGCCCGCGGCCGGCGTCGCCCCGCGGTCTCTCCACATCGGCATCGCGGCCACGTGGTCGTAGAGCGGCGCCCAGGTGGGGTCCCACTGGCGACGCAGGGCGAGCGCGTCGAAGCCGAGCTTGTTCGCCGCTTCGTCGATGGCCTGCTCGATCGCCCAGAAGGCGGGGGGCCCGCCGGGGGCCCGGAAGGCGCGTGCCGACGGTGCGAAGGTGACGACGTCCCAGTCGAGCAGGCGTTTCTCGGGGAACGGGTAGAGGAGGCGGTAGAGACCGCCGACGTTGGCGCCGATCGCCACGCCGGAGTCCGCCTCGGTGAGCGCCTCCAGCCCCTCCGGGG
>JAYVAS010000362.1:0-2414 GCA_043750895.1 Pseudomonadota bacterium | reverse complement strand
TCGCGGGCGGCCGGCGCGACGTCAGTTGGGAGATCCTGCCAGGTTTGGGTGGCCGGGTCCAGACGCCACACGTCGGTGTCGGTGCCGTGACCGCCCCATAGCCAGATGGCACCGTCCAGCGCCTCGAAGCTGTGGCTGGCGCGCACGTCGGGTCGCGGGTCGCCATCCGGCTGCTGCGTCCACGCGGCGCCGTCCCAGGTCCAGAGCCAGTCGTGGCGGACCTCGTCGGCGTCGATCCCGCCGTGTAGCCACAGCGTCCCGTCCTCGTCGACCGTCATCCCCTCCCGGTAGATCGCGCCTGGCCCCGGGTAGGCCTGCCAGGTGTTCGAGGCGGGGTCGTAGGCCCAGGCGTCGTCGCTGATCACGGTCGGGTCGGCGTCGTCGTTCTTGCCGCCCACGACGAGCATCTGCTCGTTCCAGGCGATGGCGCCGTGCTTGTAGCGCGGGGTGGGTCCGGCGCCGTCGGGGGTGACCTCCTCCCAGGCGTCGTCCGCCGGGGTCCAGCGGTACAGCGTGTCCAGGTCGACGTTGCCGTCGCCGCTTCCGCCGAAGACCCACACCGCGTCGCCCAGCGGCACCGCGGTGGCGCGGAAGATGGGGGCCGGGGCGTCGCCGCGACGGGACCAGCCCGCGTCCGGGGTCCAGGCCCACACCTCGGCCGACTTCCCGGCGTTGGTGGCGCCACCCGCCATGTACAAGGTGTCCGCGTCCACCGCGCCCACGGCGCTGTAACGACCGGCCGGAACGTCGGGCTGGGGGCCCCCGCAGGCAGCGAGGAGGGTCAGGAACATCGACACCCGAGGTACCCCGTGGACCTAAGCGATACGACGCGGTCGGCAACGCGGCTCTTGTCGATTGCGCGCGGCCAGCGCAGCGTGTAGCGTGGCCGGATGCGCTCCCTCCTCGGTCTGCTCCTGCTCTGCGCCTGCACCGCCCCCGAGGACGACGGGCCGGCCAGACCGGGAGAAACGTCAGGGGCGACCGACCCGACCACCACCGTGGAGACCCTCACCGACACCGACCCGACGGACACCGACACCACGCCCACGGACACCGGCGATCCCACCGACACCACCCCCACCGAACCCGCCGAGGAGTATCCCAAGTCCTGCTCCTCGCTCTACGACCAGGACATCGTGCCCGTGGTCTCGTTCGACATCGCGCCCGAGGATTGGTCCGGGTTTGCTTCAGATTGTAGGAACTACGCCCAGAACTATCGGCCGGTCACCGTCACCTGGGACGGTGAGGTGGTCTCGGCCAAGGCGCGTCTCAAGGGCAACTGGTCCTGGAGCTGTGACAAGTACCAGTTCGTGCTCTCGTTCAACGAGGACGATCCCGCCGGGCGCTTCCACGGCGTCCGGAAGACGATGCTGGACGCGCCCTGGTACGACCAGACCTTCCTTCACGAGCGGGTGGGCTTCTCGCTCTTCGAGGCGCGTGGCCTCCCCTACTCCTGCGTGAACAACGCCCGCTTGATCGTGAACGGCTCCGACTACGGCGTCTACTCCAACGTCGAGCGGATCGACGAGGAGTACCTCGAGCGGCACTACGAGGAGAAGGACGGCGACCTCTACCAGGCCGGGACGGAGCTGAAGACCAACGAGGACACCGCCGACTCCACCCGCATCGACGCCCTCCACGCCGCCCAGACGGTCGACGAGATCGCGGCGCTGGTCAACCTGGACCAGGCCGTGGCGGAATGGGCGATGGAAGCCATGATCCCGGCGCTGGACAACTACTGGGCCGGCGTGGAGATCAACTACTACCTCTACGATCACCCCTCCCGCGGGTTCGAGTACCTCCCGTACGATTTGGATATCTCGTTCGGCGACACCGCCTACACCGACGGCTCGCTGGTCTGGCCCGACGCGCTCACGGTGGACCCGATCACCTGGCAACACTCCGGTTGGGGCAAGGAGGCGCTGGTGATGACCGTGCTGTCCGACCCCGCCTGGTGCGCGCGCTTCGTCGAAGAGGTGGCGGCGGCGCGGGCCGTGTACGACGCCGACGCGCTCGTGGCGCGACTGGACACCTACGAGGCGCAGATCGCCGATGCGGTCGCCGGAGACCGTCGGAAGCCGTTCTCGACCGAGGCGCACACCGCGTCGGTGGCCGATCTACGGGCGTTCTTCGCGCAGCGCGCCCAGGTGGTCGACGACTGGTTGGCGGTGGGCGGCCACTGCCCGGCGCGGTGGTAGCGGCAGCGTGACGAAGGCCAGATAGGCCACCAACATGACCGGCGTGTACAGGCCGATGCGCATCAGCAGCAGGATTCCGAGGTGCAGGCTGCAGCCCAGCACGATCCCCCAGCGGCGGGTGCGGGGCCAGAGCAGCAGCACGGGCAGCGCGTACTCGAGGGCGAGCGTGCCCCAGGTGGCCAGCCGGAGGACGGTCTGGCCGGCGGCCGTGCCCAC
>JAYVAS010000361.1:0-6664 GCA_043750895.1 Pseudomonadota bacterium | reverse complement strand
CTTCGATTCCTCACATCATCGGGACCATCACCACTTCGGGTACGAGGTATCGGTCCGAGTTGATCAGCACCGAGACCACGGTCTGGGCGATCTCCTCCGGCTTCATGAAGTCCCGCTCGGGTTGGACGTTCTCGGGGAAGGGGTAGAAGTCGAGCGCCTTCCAGAACGGGGTGTCGATGCCACCGGGACACACCACGGTGACCTTCACGCCCACCTGCGCCGCCTCCTGGCGCAGCACCCCGGTGAAGCCGTTCACGGCCCACTTCGTCGCGCAGTACACCGACTCGTTGGGCAGATGCAGCTTCCCGGCCACCGAGGAGATGTTGACGATGTGGCCGGAGCGCCGGGGGCGCATGGCGCGCAACGCCGCGTGGGAGCCCCAGATCACGCCCTTGACGTTGGTGTCCAGCATCAGCGACACGTCGTCGGCGGTCATGGAGTCGAGCGGACCGTAGACGGCGAGCCCGGCGTTGTTGATCATCACGTCCAGGTGGCCGAACTCGGCGACCGCGGTCTGGACCAGGCGGTCCACCTCGACCGGATCCCGCACGTCGGTCGGGACCGCGAGGGCGTTGGTGGCCGCCGCGACGGCCTCCAGCTCGGGCACGGTGCGGGCGCCGAGCACGAGGTGCGCCCCCTCCGCGGCGCAGGCCTCGGCCAGGGCCTTCCCGAGCCCGCGGCTCGCGCCGGTGATGCAGATGACACGCTTGTGCAGGCGAAGGCTCATGGGGGTTCCTCGAACCGGGAGCCTATCAGAAGCACATGGTGGAGCACTCCGCGTAGGCGCGCAGGCAGATCTCCCCGAAGGTCGCCTGCGAGCGCTCGGACCAGGTGGAGTCGGACACCGACCAGCTCCACACGTCGTTGATGATGCCGCAGTCGGTCTTGCCGCCGAACACCAGCAGCGCGCCGTCGTCGGTCATGGCCGCCGCACCGGCGTCGCGCCGCTCGGGCACGTCGAGGTCGGGGATCACGAAGTCGGCCGGGAAGTCACAGAAGCCGTTGGCGGGCGCGTTGTAGACGTCCCCCTCCACGTGCTGCTCCCACCCGCCGCCGCCCAGATCGTAGGTCCAGAGGTCGTTCCGGTTGCCGAGCTCCTGGTCGTCGTGGCCGGCCCAGAGCAGCAGGTTGCCGTCCGGCTTGGTGAGAAGATTGGGCCAGATGCGGAAGTCGGGAACGCGGTTGCCCGAGCCGTCGTCCAGCTCGGTCCAGCTCGGATCGTTCAGGTCCATCGCCCACAGATCCCCGAAGAAGGGTCCGGTGAAGGCGCCGTCGTCCCCGCCGCCGTACACGTACATCGTCCCGCCATCCGAAGAGACGGTCGCGGCGTGGAAGATACGCTTTCCAGGACCACTCCCCGGGGAGAGCTCGGTCCAGGTGTTGGTGGAGAGGTCCAGCGACCAGGCGTCCTTCTGCGAGTCGTAACTGCCGCCGTCCTCACTCAGATTGCCGCCGTAGATCACGAACTGATCCCCACCGACCACCCCGACCGACATCGCGCGGCCGCCGGGGCCCTCGGTGGCCAGCTCGGTCCAGGTGTCGGTGGCGAAGTCGAACGCCCAGGTGTCGTCCAGGTTGGTGTAGTTCCCGGAGGTCCCGTCCCGGTATCGCCCGCCGTAGACGATCATCCGTTCCCGGGCGGCGTCGTAGGCGGCGACGTGTCGTCCGCGGGGGCCCGGCCCGGTGGCCGCGACCAACTCCCACGCGTCACAGTCCGGGTAGAAGGCCCACAGTTCGTCCACGAAGGTAGTCTGCGAGGAACACTCCACCGGGACGCCGTCGTCGCCGCCGAACACGAGGAACCGGCGGTTGAGCGGATCCCAGACCCCCGCCACCTCCCCGCGGGGGGAGGGAACCTCGAGCCCGAAGCCCGAGCAGTCGGCGACGTTGGTGGGAGCGGTGTCGTCGGGCGCTTTGTCCGCGGTGGGACAACCAAGGAGGACGGCGATGAGCATCATAGGGGAAGGGTAGCGCGTTCCGGGGGCGGGTCAATCGGTCAACGCACCGGCGTCGGGCGGAGCGACGGCGGGGAGGCTCTCCTCGTAGATCCGCAGCAGCACCAGCAGCAGGGCGATCAGCACGGGCCCGACCAGCAGGCCGATCACCCCGAACCAGAGCAGCCCACCGAACACGCCTAGGAAGACCAGCAGCGCCGGCATGTCGCTCCGGCCCCGGACGATCAGCGGCTTCACGATGTTGTCCACGGTGCCGGTCACCGCCATCGACCAGATCACCACGAACAACGCCGACCCGCTGTGCCCCTGCAGCAACAGGAGCAGCGCGATCGGGACCCACGCCACCGCCGACCCGATCAGCGGTACGAACGCGAGCACCCCCGTGAGCACCGCGAAGAGGACCGGTCGTTCCACCCCGCCGATCCAGTACCCGAGGCCGGCGACGAACCCCTGGGTGACGGCGGCCGCCAGCCCCGCGAGGACGACGTTGCGGGAGAACTGCGCGAACACCTCGAAGAGGCGCGCGGTGTGGGCCGCGGACAGGGGGGTGACCCGCAGCGCCCACCGCCCCAGGGCCTCGCCCCGGTGGAAGTAGGTCGCCAGCGCCAGGTAGAAGATGGCGATCTTGATGACGGCGCGCGCGGTGCCACCGACCAGGCCGGGGACGAACTGCCCGGTGTCGGCGGCCACCCCGAGCAACCCGTCCCGCGCGGCGTTGCGCGTGGCGTCGAGCACCGCGGCGCTGCCGCCGGCCTGTTCGACCAACCACGACACCACTGGGATTCGGGAGAGGCCGGCCAACCACGCGGTGAGATCGCCACGATCCAGCTCGGTCGCCAACTGGTTCGCGAGCAGCGTCAGCTCCCGGCTCACCAGCCACACCAGACCCGCGACGGGCGAGACCACGCCGATCGTGAGCGCGACGACGGTGAGCGCCGTGACGATGGCCCGCGGCGCACGGACCACCCGCGCCAGCCAGGCGTGCAGCGGCCAGGCGAGGATGGCGACCACGGAGGCGATGAGGAGGACATCCGCGAACGGCGCCACCAACCACGCCACCGCGCCCAGGGCGGCGAACAGGAGCACACGGAGCGCCAGAGAGCGCGAGGCGGCCCCGTCGGCGGCGGGAGGGGGGAGAGGCATCATCGACCCTCCTAGCACGCGCGCCCCCGCAAGCAGCCTGCCTACACCACCGCCCCCGCCGCCTGCCCCGATGCCCACGCCCACTGGTAGTTGAAGCCCCCCAACCACCCCGTGACGTCCACCACCTCGCCGATGAAGTAGAGCCCGGGCACCTTCTTCGCCTCCATGGTCTTCGAGGAGAGCTCGGCGGTATCCACCCCGCCGCGGGTGACCTCGGCCTTGTGGTAGCCGACGGTGCGCGCGGGCACGAAGCGCCAGTGCTGGAGCTGCTCAGCGAAGGCGGCGATGTCCTTCTTGGCGAGCATGCCGGACTCGAACCGGGGGGGCAGGTGGAGGTCGCAGAAACGCTCGGCGAGGCGCTTGGGGAGCAGCGTCGCGAGCTGGTTCTTGAGCTCGGCGCGAGACCCGCGCTGGTTCCCGAACCAGGCCACCAGCTCCTCCCGCGACAGGGCGGGGAGGAAGTTGACCCACACCACGTCCCCCTCCCGCCAGTGGAGCGACGCCTGGAGGGCTACCGGGCCGCTGAAGCCGAGGTGCGTGAACAGCAGGTTCTCCCGGAACACGACGCCATTGGTCGTCAGCTCGGCGTCGATGGCGTTTCCGGCAAAGCCGTCGAGCCGCGCGCGGTCGGCGTCCCCGAACACCAGCCCGTCGAGCGCCGGGGCGCGGGTGACGAGGTTGAGCCCGAACTGCCGGGCGAGGTCGTACCCCACCCCGGTGGCGCCGAACTTCGGGAGGGAGAGGCCACCGGTGGCGACGACCAGGGAGGTGGTGATGTAGGAGTCCGGCCCCGCTTCGACGGTGAACCCGCCGTCCACAGCCGAAACCGCCCCGATCTCACGCTGCAGGCGCAGATCCACCCCCACCGCCGAACACTCCCGGACCAGCATGTCGATGATCTGCTGGGCCGAGGCATCGCAGAAGAGCTGCCCGTGCTTCCGCTCGTGGTAGGCGATGCCGTGCCGCTCCACCAGCGCCACGAAGGCCTCGGGGGGGTAGCGCGACAGCGCCGACTTCGCGAAATGGGCGTTCTCCGACACGAAGTTCTTGGCGCTTACGCTGCGGTTGGTGAAGTTGCAGCGCCCGCCGCCGGATACGATGATCTTGCCGCCCGGCTTCCCGGCGTGGTCCAGGACCACCACCTTCCGCCCCCGCGCCCCGGCCGCGATCGCGCACATCAGGCCCGCCCCACCGGCGCCGAGCACCACCACATCCACGCGCGTGCCGGCCATGGGCCCCCGATTAGCCCCTGGTGGCGATCCGGCAAGCCGCGCGACTTCGGAATACGGGGCGCACCCGACGGGCACCCATGGCACGCAAGAAGACCGATTACCTCTGGGAAGCCGATGACCAGAGCCCGCCCGAGCCCGAGGCCGACCGGCCCGGCCGCCCCGAGCGCAGCGAACACCGCGCCGCGATGCTCGACCTCAAGGACCTCGCCAACCGGCTCGCGGCCTTGTCGCGGGGGGAGCGGCGGACGCTCCCGCTCGCCGAGGACACCCTCGATCAACTCGATCTCCTCGATGCCGCCGACGGCCGCGTGGACCGTCGCCGGGTGCTCATGCGCGCCAAGCTGCTCCTGGGCCGCGAAGACCTCGTCAAGCTCGACGCGGCGCTGGCCGGGGACACCACAGCGGCCGCACGTGAGCGGGAGCTGGTCGCGTGGCGGGCCCGCATCATCGCCGGGGACGACGCCGTGATCCAGGCGTTCATCGAGGGGTACCCCCACGCCGACCGCCAGGCGATCCGCACCAACGCGCGGGAGGCCCGGTCGGCCGGCGCGGGAGCGAAGGCTGCGGGGGATCGGCTGTTGCGGTCGCTGAGGGATGCGGCGGTGGTCACCGTTTCTCACGAGGAGTGAACGGGCGGTCGCAGCGGCGGCCGAATGCAACGGTTGTTCCCGGACGGGCCCAAAGCACCCTACAGCGACCCGATCTCCTCAGCCAGCGCGGACAGGCGGGCCAGTCGTTCGGCGTCCCGAACCACCGGCCCGTGCCCGGGCGAGAAGACCGCGGGCGGCACCCGGCGCAGCTCGTCCTGGAGCCAGGTGGAGAACGCCGGCTTGTCTCCCACCAGCACCCAGCGGCAGCCGAACCGGTTCACCCGCAAGCCGACCTGGTAGCCGAGCGTCCCGAGCAACCAGCGCTCGACCGGATTGGACGAGACCACGTCGAGGTTGATGATGAAGTCGTGCAGCGTCCAGACGGGACCGAGGCTGGTCTGGACCCGGAGCACCGTGTCCGGGTTCTTGACGTGCGGGGGCACGAAGATCTCCACGCCGTCGGGCAGGGCGAGCTCGGCGAGCGGCGCGACCACCCGCGACGTCTCCACGCCCTTGCGCACCCGAGCGATCGACGCCTCGGGGGCGTACAGTCCGGCCTTCGGGTAACGCCGCGCGGCGACCGGCATCCCCATCCGATGGAAGCCGTTGGGGGCCACGACAGCGACGACCTCGCCCAGCGTGTCCACCCCGTCGTACAGCGCCGCGGCGTCTACGCCCCCGGGCGGACTGCACAACACCAGCCTCCCGTCCCCGAGGTCGATCGCGGTACAGTTGGCCCGTCCGGCGCTGCCGAAGTGGTACGCCGCGCGCCGGACGCGCCCCTCGGGATCGACGGACTCCCACTCGCTCATCCCCTCCCGCTAACCGGCCTCCTCCACGGTGACCGTCCCGTCCGGGTCCAAACGCACCTGCTGATCGGCGTCGATGACACCATAGGACACCACCTCGCCGCCCGGCATGGTCACGGTCACCTCGTCCACCGCCGTGAACGGCCCGAGGCCGAAGGTGAGCACCGGCTCGTGGTTGATGCCGTGCTGCCCGTAGCCGCCCACCACCTCCAGGGTCTGGGTGACCCCCCCCGCCGTCACGTCCACCCGGGCGCCGATGGCGAAGGAATTGTTGGCGGCGGCGCGCACGTCGAGGCGCAGCCAATGGTTGCCCGCCCCCTGGTTCTCGAAGAAGTAGATGCGGTGGTCGTAGCCGCCTTCGGTCACGACCTCGGAGAGCGAAGAGGTCACCATGTCCAGGTCCCCGTCGCGGTCGTAGTCGGCCAGGGCGATGCCGTGGGCGGTAGGGACGTCCACCCCCACCTCGGCCTGGATCTCCGAGAACCGGAGCGTGTCCCACTGGCGCCAGAGGTAGAGGAAGTTGCCATAGTATGCCGCACCGCTGGGCAGGATCAGGTCCTTGCGGCCGTCGTTGTCGAGGTCGGCGATGGCCGCCTTCTGGTCGCCGAAGTCCCAGGCGGTGGTGCTCGGGTCCTCGACGCCCACCCGCGCCAGGCCCGTCTCCTCCAGACCGGGCCGGGCGTACACACCGGACCCGTCGTTGACCAGCAACTCGGAGAGATCCGCAGAGCCGCCGGCCCACTCGTGGGTGATCTCGGCGTTCCAGAGATCCATGTCCCCGTCGTTGTCGATGTCGGCGCAGGCGGTGGAGAAGGTGTTGCCGTTGAGGTTGGCAGGTTGATCATCCCAGCCGACGTTCCAATACCCGGCGTCCGCTACCGATTGGCACTGGCGTTGGGTGTAGGGGAACTCGGGGTCGGTGGGCGCGTCACACA